>JAAGZM010000585.1 GCA_024206355.1 Gammaproteobacteria bacterium
GAAATTCGGTTAATTCTTTTAGGCTTTCCAGAATGAGTTCGAGTCCACGATTAAATGTTACTGAACCAGTGTAGACAAGTAATGGTGTAGTATCATCTAAATTCAAATCATTCCTCAGGTTAGCAGGTGATTTCTCCAGTTTTTTTAAAATAGGAGAATTTCTAAGTAGATGAACTTGTTCTAAATTATAATCATTTTTAATTACTTTTGCACAACCCTCTGATACAGCAAAAACTTCATCAACATAACTGATATATTTTTCTTCGTCTTTAATCCTTGACTTTATAGGTGCTTCTTTCCAGTTTAAATTTCTATGTCGTTCAAGTTCATGCGAATCATAAACCAATTTACTGCCCAATTGTTTGGATGCCAATGCACAACTTTCCAAGACCCACAGTTCATGAGCATGATATATATCAGCATTTAATTCATACAATATAGGGAAAAAAGTAGTCAAATATGAACCTTGTAAATATCGTAGCCCGATAACGGACTTGTCTGCTTTAAATAAACAGATGCTACGTATAATCATACAATAAATTTTTTTAAGCACTTTTTTAATTAAAAAGTTAAACTTATTCTTATAATACTTTATCTTTTTTATTACTTTTTTAATTAAAAAGTTAAACTTATTCTTATAATACTTTATCTTTTTTATTACTTTTTTTATTACTATTGCAATTGTTTTGAATGAATGAGTAAAGATACTTTTAATTTTTCTAAAAACAAATACAAACAAGCCAAAATAATAAAACAATAGTATGGTAAATCGCAAAAACAATGAATATTCAGAAGATTCAGAATTTTCAAAATTATTATTTTTTTCTTGCCTATTTTTTTGAGCGTGCAGTAAAGCTAGACGCATATTGACATAAAGACTCGGAAAAAAACCTGCAAACAATGCAGTCAAATTCAACTTTCTTTTGAATCGTTGATATGTAACACCATTTAACGTTTCTTTCTCTGAAAAATCTGGTGTTAAAATACCTATCACATGGCTTTCATAGCCAGCTTCTGCAACTAACTCTGCCGTTTTGACTACTCTGTAGTCATTTGTAGCAGGGTTATTTACAACCATCACTATTTTTTTCATATTTTTTTAGTTGCCACAAAGTTCACTGCAAGACAGTGAAAATTTATTATTGGTTGCAAAGTACATTGATTATTGTTTTTTGTTCGGTTTCAGTTAAATAGGGGTGCATGGGGAGACTCATTACTTTGTTTGATAAGTCCTCTGCTACCGACAAATCAAATTCACTGGTTTGTAATGCTGGTTGTTTGTTGAGTGGTACAGGGTAATGTACAGCAGTTGGAATTTCGGCATCGTTCAGCTTTTTCTGTATTTGCTCTCTTTCATTGACCAAAATTGTGTATTGAGCATAGACACTGGTATTGTGTGCTTCTATAAAAGGAGGGATTGCCGTGTTTTCCCTTGCTGATATCAGGTCTGTGTAGTTTTGGCCAAGCAGTTTCCTAGATTTAACTTCTTCAGGGAAAATTTCCAGTTTCGCTAATAGTATTGCTGCTTGCAGAGTGTCCAGTCTACCGTTTATGCCAATTCTTGGATGGTGGTATCTTCTGTCCTGGCCATGGACTCTAATTTCTTTCATGATTTTAGCCAGGTTGTCATCATTGGTAAAACACGCTCCGCCATCTCCATAGCCACCGAGTGGTTTTGATGGAAAAAAGCTGGTGCAGCCTATGGTACTCAGTGAACAGGACTGTTTGCCTTTGTAGTTAGCTCCCAGACTTTGGGCTCCATCTTCGATAACGGGCAGCTGATGTTTTGCTGCAATGGCATTGATGGCATCCATATCAGCACATTGGCCATATAAACTCACGGGCATAATCGCTTTAGTTTTGGGCGTAATTGCCTGTTCTATTTTATTGGGGTCAATGTTGTAGGTTTTGGGGTCAATATCAACAAATACAGGTTTTGCGCCCAGAAATGCAATCATTTCACCGGTGGCAATAAAGGTAAATGGAGTGGTGATCACTTCATCTCCTGGCTTTATGTCCAGAGCCATCATAGCGATTTGCAGAGCATCTGTACCACTGGCAACACCAATGCAATGTTTGACACCAACAAAATCGGCCAGCTTTTCTTCCAATTCAGCCACTTCTGGTCCCATGATGTATTTACCATGGTCAAGGACTGTGTTGATTCGTTGATCGATTTGTTTGCGGATTTTATCTTGTTGGGTTTTCAGGTCAATAAATTGCATGGTTTTCCGTGGTTTAGAGGCTAATGATTGTATTGTTCAAGTCTGTTTACAAGCTTGGCTGCAAGGGACCTGGCGGTTGTCCATTTTCCACCAAAAACAGTGATTAGTTTTTCCTGCTGCTCGAAGGCGTATTCTCGAGTTGCCTTTCCAGGGTCATGGGCTGATTTAATCAAGGGTCTGAGTCCTGCAAATGAGTCAATTATGTCATTTATTGTGATTGACTCAGTGAAGTAATGATTATAAGCATTCAATAAGTAATCTATCTCTGCATCAGATGGTTGTATTTTCTCTAATAATGTCTGACGCTGCTCAGTGATGCCGATGAGCATTCTATCATTATATGGCAGAACAAAAAAGATTCTTTGCTCACCGGGTACTTCAAGAATATAGGCATGTTCTGACTTTTTGTTGATTACAATATGACTGCCTCTGACCAGGTCCATAGAATAGCTGCTGGGTATCTTATTATCTTTTAATAGTTGTTCTGCCCAGGGTCCTGCAGCATTAATAATTCGGTCATATTGCTTCGAATCAACAAAACCTTCGGTGGTAATTTTTTGTATCGGTGTTTGCTCAAATATGGTAACGTCTTCTGACTTGAGTTGCTCTACAACCCTTTGTCCAAGAGATTCATCTTGCATCTGTCCATCATAATAATGAAATACTGTTTTCAGAGCAGAGACTTTCAGTTCAGGATGTTCTTTTTTAAACGGTTCAAGCTTATCTCTGCCTGCTTTGCCTATTTTGTGTTTTCCTGCAAGAAAGTCATATAACCAGAGACCGATTTTAACTTTCCAGGTAGAGCGCTGACTATCATGATAAATCGGCAGGAATATTT
Organism: Gammaproteobacteria bacterium; assembly: GCA_024206355.1. Classification (GTDB taxonomy): domain Bacteria; phylum Pseudomonadota; class Gammaproteobacteria; order Enterobacterales. Next base: position 3,064 of record JAAGZM010000585.1, read on the forward strand.
TTAGTGGTTTTGCATACTGTGGTGCATTTTCAATCCAGAAGTTTCTTTCCCTTAAGGCTTCTTTAACCAGACTAAACTCACCATTTTCCAGATACCTTAAACCGCCATGAAGTAATTTAGAGGAAGCCATGCTGGTTGCTTGCATGACTTTGTTTTTTTCATAAAGTGTTACCTGGTGTTGGTTTTTACTCAAAAGCCAGGCAATGCAGAGGCCATTGATGCCTCCTCCAATTACAGCAATGTTCATGAATATATTTGCACTTTCGTGGCTAATCTGCTGTTAGGATGTTATTTTGCAAGCGGTATGTTTTATTAGTATGAGGGCATTTTATTTCAGCATTTCCACTTAGGGGGAGCTCCAGTTGCTCACCGTGTTGGCTCATCCAGCCAATTTGTCTGGCAGGCACACCAACCATCAGAGCGTAGTCAGGCACATTTTTATTAACGACAGCTCCTGCACCAATGAAAGCATATTTGCCAATGGTGGTACCACAAACGATGGTACTATTGGCCCCCAATGTTGCTCCCTGTTTTACCAGAGTGTCTCGGTATTCATCTTTTCGGGTAACAGCTGATCTGGGGTTATAGACATTGGTAAAAACCATACTGGGCCCACAGAAGACGTCATCTTCGAGATGAACATTATCATAGACAGAAACGTTATTTTGTACTTTAACGTTATTTCCTATGGTGACTCTGTTGCCGACAAACACATTTTGTCCAAACGAGCAGTCTTTACCAATAACAGCACCTGAACATATATGTGCCCAGTGCCAAACTCTGGAACCTTCACCGATGGTTGCTCCATCGTCAACAATCGCTGTGTCATGAATTTTTATGTTGGTCAAAATTAATATTCCAGTGGCAGACTGATGGTTTTTCCATCCCTTGCTGAGAGGTAGGCAGCGATGAGAACCTCAAGGGACTTGAGTCCTTCCCTACCATCAGTTTCTGGTTCTGCATCACCCCTCATAACGTCGATAACATTTTTGTAATAGAGTGGGTGTCCAAAGCCATAGACCGATGTTGTTTCATAGTTAGCTTCTTCTATTTGCTTATCATAGTCTTTGCTGTCTTCGAATTCCCAATGCTGAATATCATTCACTGCAACACCGCCAACCCGTATTGTTCCCTTTTCTCCAAGAATCGTAATTGAACCTTCCAGGTTTTTGGGATAGGTCAACATGGTGACATTCATACTGCCCAATGCGCCATTGCGCCATTTCACATTTAAGACACCAGAGTCTTCTACTTCAATATCTCTTGCCAGAGTTCCAGTCATTGCCTGGACACAATCCACTGGCCCAATTAACCAGTCAATGAGATCAACATAGTGGCTGGCCTGATTCATAAAAGCACCACCATCCAGTTCCCAGGTACCACGCCACCTTGCCTGATCATAATATTCCTGAGGTCTCGTCCAAAAGACGTTAATATTGACCATATGGATCCGACCAAATCTATTTTCTTCCACTGCTCTTTTTAGAAGCTGTAAGGTAGTATTACGTCGATTTTGTTTGACAATAAAGAGGCGAACCATTGCTTCATCACAGGCTTTAACCATTGAGACACCATCAGCCCAACGAGTTGCCATGGGCTTTTCTGACATAACATGCACGCCTGCTTTGGCTATTTTTGCCGTTTGGCATGGATGCATACCACTGGGTGTACAAATCACAACAATATCCAATGCTTCCTTTTGCAACATCTCATCAAGATGAATATAACCAGGTACATTATATTCAGCCATTTTCTCTTCAAGCAGTGTTTTTTTTGTCTCACAAACTGCAACCAGTTCGATATTTTCTTGATGCTTTTCAATAGAACCAAAGTGATTTTTGGAGATTCTTCCACAACCAAGAATGGCTATTCTTATTTTTCTGTCATTTACCGTTTTAAACATTTAGGCTTCTCTTTTTTACTGCATTCTACACTATAGGCACCAAGTTGGTTCTGGGACTATACCTTTAACATCGATAATCACTGACTCATCCCTTAATTGGGCATGATAATCCGCCATTGTTAATTCTGCAAATTGCTTATGACCAACAGCAACAACAATGGCATCGTATTTTTTTTCTGCTTCAAAAGGATTTTGAATGATACCATGATGGTAGTGCTTTTTCTCTTCTTCTATATCGACCCATGGGTCATAAACATCAACGTTTGCTTTATAGTCTTTAAGTTCATTGATTATGTCTATCACTTTGGTATTGCGTATATCCGGGCAGTCTTCTTTGAAAGTGACACCCAACAACAGAATGTCAGCATCTTTTACTTTTTTTCCTGCCATGATCATTTCTTTTATTGTTTTTTCCGCAATGTATTTACCCATACCATTGTTGATTTGGCGAGAAGCCAGAATCAAGTCAGGTTTGTATCCCAGTTCTTCCGCTTTAAAGGTAAGGTAATAGGGATCTACACCAATACAATGCCCACCCACAAGTCCTGGTTTTAAATGATTAAAATTCCATTTTGTTCCTGCTGCTTCCAGGACTTCATTGGTATCAATTCCCATTTGATCAAAAATGAGTGCCAGTTCATTAATCAAAGCAATACTGACATCTCTTTGTGTGTTCTCAATAACTTTAGATGCTTCAGCAACTTTAATACTGGATGCAAGATGTGTACCTGCTGTGATAACTGATTTATATAAGCTATCCACTGTTTTTGAGATTTCTGGTGTAGAGCCTGCGGTCACTTTCAGAATTTTTTTGACAGTATGCTCTTTATCCCCCGGATTGATTCTCTCTGGTGAATAACCCGCAAAGAAATCAACATTGAACTTCAAACCTGATACTTTTTCAACTTCTGGTATACAGATGTCTTCAGTTACACCTGGGTAAACGGTTGACTCATAAATAACAATATCGCCTTTTGATATCACTTCTCCAATAGTCTGGGATGATTTAATCAAAGGTGTTAAATCAGGACGGTTGGCAGCATCAATAGGAGTTGGAACGGTAACAATATAAATATTACAGTCTTTAGTTTGTTGAATATCTGACGTAAACTGAAGATTGGATTTGACACTTGCCAGCAATTCATCATCTATTTCTAGAGTTCGGTCGTGACCGTCTTCTAATTCTTTATTTCTTACTTCGCTAATATCAAAACCAATTACTGGATATTTTTCGGCAAAGGCAACAGCGAGGGGCAGGCCTACGTAGCCAAGGCCGATCATACATATTTTATTTGTCATAAGTTTTAGGTTTTAGGTTTCTGAAAAAAGCTATTATTAGTCCCAGCATTAGTCCTAAAACTACAATTAATTTGCGTTTGGGTTTTATTTTTAGAAGGAAATGCGGCTTGATCTACGTGAGCAACTTTGATATTTTCAGGATCTATTTTTATCATACTCAAATAGGTTAATGTATTTTCCTTTTCTCTAAGTTCGGCAATGAATGGAGCATCATTTGTCCGGTTATTAAGCTGTTCTATTTTTTGACTATGTTCAAGAAGCTTTAACTTATCTTCTAAACCTCTGAGCTCTTTTATAAACGGTTCATCATTCGTACGTTGTGTCAGAGAAGTGATTTCAGCCTCAAGTGCTTCATATCCCCGAGAATAAAGAGTATTTGTATTACTGGATACATCAGTCATTATTTGTGAGTTTGTATTCGACAAATCACTAATTTTCTTTAACTTGTAATCAATGGGATCTTTAATACCCATCGAATGAGCAATTTTACTTGCCTCTGTCAATTTTATAATACGATCAAGACGTTTACCTTTTGCTGAATCTTTGAATATTTTTATTTTATCTTCAACTTTTCTACGCTCAAGTATATTTACAGCCTCCAAACGTTCAATTTTATCCAGGCGTTGATTTTTAGCTGATATTCTCAGAGCCTGTATTTCATCTTTAATTTTACCACGCTCTAAACGAATCAGCAATCTCAAGACGTTTGACTTCATTCAGCCTTTGCTTTTTTGTTTTCTCTAATAATAGTTTTATTTCCAGTTGAGTCTCTTTGATTCGTTCTTTCACTTTTGTGTCTATATTAGACGTCAGCTCAGCTACAGTTGCTTGCTCTGCCTGCTCTGAAAAACGATTAATAACTTCAGCCATCAACTCAGGAGCATTCCTTTCTAATGAAAGAGTAGTGATCGGGAGAGAAAATTCTCCTTTTTTAGGATTTGGTATAGTTAACTTTACATTTTTATTGAATTCATTAAAAATTTCATCAATATTGCTTGTTTCATCTCGGTTTGGTGCAAACTGATCAGCCAGGCTCATTGTATCAAAGAGCTGTTTTCTGAGGGCAATTGAACCTAAATTTCTTTTGAAGTTATTATAAACGTTGTCCAAATTGACATTACTAATATAACTAACATCATTAGCGTCATTAGCGTCATTAATCTGTAAGTGCTGAATGTCTCCCTCTGAAGGGGGCAGAAAAACTGTTTCTGCCTTATAAATTGGAGTAGCGAATAAGGCATAGAGTATTGCAATCAGGGTGACTATAGCTGTTGTGCCAAAAATTGTATTTTTTTGTTTGACAAGAGCCTGCCAAAGGTCAACAAGGTTAATCTCATCTTCGTTATTTTGTTGATACTGGGGATAGACAAGGACTTGTTGAGGTTGGGGATTCGCTTCGCTCATAGTGGTGGTTGGTGGGTGGTGAAGAGATTATAATCAAAAGCGTTTCAGCTCTTGCTTTTACCACTTACCATCCACCACTCACCTCACACTATTTTTTAACCTTTTTTTTTAAGTTTGTTAACATCGAGAGGATTTGATTGGTTTGTTTTATCCATTCCTGACCGGTTTGTTTTTCTATATAGCCAATTTCTATTCCGATGTATGTCTGAGTGGCGAATTCAGCGGCTGATCCTTTAGATATTTCCAGATATCTGGCTTGTTCTTTATGTGACTCTTTTTCCATTCCTTCTGCTATATTGCTGGGGATGGAGAGACATGCTCGGGTGATTTGATCTTTGAATCCCCATTGTTTGCACTGCTCTAGTGTTTTGTATACATTAACTAAAAGTCGAGCACTGACTTTCCAGACTTCTATTGTTTGGCATTTCATCGATGCATCCTTGCATTGGTGTTGAAATTTTGAGAATTTTAGCATTTTTTATAGGAGGTAGGAAGTGAATGAATTGTTAGTGGGTAGTGGGTAGAAATTGTGTTGATTTTAGGTATTTTATCAAGTTCCTGCTTGTTATAAGTAATTGACGGGGATTTGAATGATTTTATTATTAAGTCGTTTAATCTCCTGACTATTGTTGATGATAATTCCCATTGGTAATTGATTATCTTCAATGAACTTGTTTAAAGAAATTAGTTGTTTTAGTCGGGTGGCTGAGCCAAATTTAATCCCAATAGGTAGTACACCAAAGCTACCTTCCAGAATCAAATCAACTTCTGCACCATTTCGAGTACGATAATAGTAATAGTCCCATTTTTTAACGCTTGTGGATTGTAGCCCTTTAAAAGTTTTGCCCAACGTAGGGACTCCTCAGCATTTGTTCTCTGCCTGTTATATTAAGCAAGTATTGAAGTAAACCGGAGTCTCTGAAATACCCTTTTGGCATCTTTACGATGGATTTTGCCACTGAGCCCTCATAAGAAGGTATGTTCCTCCAGATATAAGTTTTATGGTAATTTTCCATCCATGAATAAAAAAAATCTTCCGATGACTGTATGAGAACAACAGGAAAGATATTCAGTAGGACATCAATTTTAGCTTGTAGATTTCTTTTTTACATAAGTCATATACATGCACTA
>JAAGZM010000586.1 GCA_024206355.1 Gammaproteobacteria bacterium
GATGAATCCATTACAGCTGCGAGAAACGACAATGTCTGCAGACACGAGACGACTCGTCAGGCTGACATTAGATAATGAAAGTCAAACATTTGAATTGATGGATAAGCTACTGGCTAAGAAGCGCTCAGCCGACCGAAAAACTTGGCTTGAGAAAAAAGGCAATTTGGTAGCAGTTTAATCCTATTGCTGATTGATAAATAATAATCAGAATAAAAATATAAAAATGGTAATAAAACTATGACAGATAGCATTAATATGAGCATGGAAGGCATCGAGGAACGTTCACTCGCTGACTTTACCGAAGAGGCTTATCTTAATTATTCAATGTATGTAATTCTAGATCGCGCATTACCACATATTGGTGATGGGCTTAAGCCTGTACAACGTCGTATTGTATATGCTATGTCAGAACTTGGACTAAGTGCTCAATCAAAATACAAGAAATCAGCTAGAACCGTCGGTGACGTATTAGGTAAATTTCATCCCCATGGTGATAGTGCATGCTACGAAGCCATGGTGCTGATGGCTCAACCGTTTTCTTATCGCTATACATTAATTGATGGTCAAGGCAACTGGGGTGCTCCTGATGATCCGAAATCGTTTGCAGCGATGCGTTATACCGAATCGAAACTTTCTGTTTATGCGAAATGTCTGTTACAAGAGTTAGGTCTCGGGACTGTTGATTGGTTGCCTAACTTTGATGGTACGATGAAAGAGCCGGCCATTTTGCCTGCACGATTACCTAACCTATATCTTAATGGTACAACGGGTATTGCTGTTGGAATGGCGACAGACATACCCCCTCATAACCTACGTGAGGTCAGTGCTGCATGTTGTCATATGCTTGAGCATCCAAAGGCAACAGTTGAAGAATTATGCGAGTTTGTGAAGGGACCAGATTATCCGACAGAAGCTGAAATTATCACCCCAAAAGATGATTTAATTAAAATGTATGAGACAGGTCGTGGCAGTATCCGTATGCGCGCAACCTATACCATAGAAGATGGTGATGTGATTATTGAAGCTATTCCTCATCAAGTCAGCGGTGCTAAGATCCTTGAGCAAATTGCTGCTCAAATGCAGTCTAAAAAATTACCAATGGTGGCGGATTTACGAGATGAATCTGATCATGAGAATCCAACTCGACTAGCGATTGTTCCACGCTCAAATCGTGTTGATATTGAACAGATGATGGGCCACCTCTTTGCCAGTACCGATCTGGAAAGAACTTACCGCGTTAATATGAATATGATCGGTATTGATGGTCTACCTCGCGTGAAAAACTTGCGTGAGTTTGTTAAAGAGTGGCTTATTTTCCGTATTTCAACTGTTCGGCGTCGCCTTCAGTATCGACTTGATAAAGTAAGCGAGCGATTACATATTTTGGATGGACTATTAGCAGCATTCTTAAATATCGATGAAGTGATTGCCATTATTCGTCAAGAAGATGATCCGAAACCGGTGTTGATCAAACGATTTGGCATAACAGATATACAAGCTGAAGCAATTTTAGATTTAAAACTTCGTCACTTAGCGAAGTTAGAAGAAATGAAAATTCGTGCTGAGCAATCTGATTTAGCCGAAGAAAAGCAAGGGCTTGAACTGATCCTTTCTTCCGATAGACGATTGAAAACATTGGTTAGAAAAGAAATTGAAGAAGATACAGAATTATATGGTGATGATCGCCGCTCTCGTATTGTTGAACGCAATGAAGCGAAAGCTCTAAGTGATACTGATCTGATGCCCAGTGAAGCTGTAACAGTTGTGTTATCAGAAAAAGGATGGATCCGTTGCGCTAAAGGTCATGATATGGATCCGCTTGCCTTGAACTATAAGTCAGGTGATGAATTTCAAGATTCAGCAAAAGGGCGTAGTAACATGTCGGCCTTGATATTGGATTCGAATGGACGTAGTTATGCATTGCCTACTCATACGTTACCGTCAGCAAGAGGACAGGGAGAGCCACTTAGTGGGCGTCTGAATCCTTTAGCTGGAGCAACATTTAAGTCAGTGATGATGGGTGATGATGCACAACAGATGTTATTTGCTTCCGATGCTGGTTATGGGTTTGTTGGAACGTTAGGTGATCTCTTTTCACGGAACAAAAACGGCAAAGCAATGTTAAAACTGCCATCGGGCTCTGAGGCTTTAACGCCTAAGAGAGTGATGGACTATGATAATGATTTGATTGCGGCGGTGAGTAATGAAGGAAGGTTATTATTATTCCCTATTAAAGATTTGCCTATATTAGGAAAGGGTAAAGGCAACAAAATTATCAGTATACCAACGAATCGCGTTAAGCTTAGAGAAGAGTCTGTTGTTGGCATTGAAGTGATCAACTTGGGCTCGAGCTTAACTGTTCACTCAGGAAAGAGGCATCTAACACTCAAACCTAAGGATATTGAGCACTACCTGGGAGAGCGTGGCAGAAGAGGTAATAAATTACCTAGGGGTTTTCAGCGTGTTGATAAACTGACCGCAGAAAAAATTGAAAAGGCCGAAGAAGCTGAATAATATTTTTGTTGCGTACTCTACTGGGTATCAGACATTAAATAACGGATCCAAGTGAGCTTTCTATCAAGCATCGCTTGGGCTGCATGGTTTACTTTATCAACTATTTTCCAGGTTTGATCAAGCTCAGTTAACTGCATTTGTTCAAGCAGACGAGGATCTTTATTGATACTTTTATGCAAGAGTAAGCAAAACGTATTGTTTGTAAACATCGGATTAGTTTCTTCTTCTATAGAATGAATAGGGATTGCAATGGGTGTTCTTTTCATATGCCTAATTAATAGCCGCTCTTCTTTTCGTAAACACATTTTTGGTTGCAGTGATAATTCTTCAAGCAGCGTCTTCAGTAGTAAGCTACAAGATGCTGCACGAAATGCAGCGGAAGCTAAGTCACCGTCAAGTCCAAAGCAGGCTTGTGCAGTTATACCATCAAAACTTAATAAGTGGCCCTGTTGACTATGGATAGTTGAGATCAGCAATCTATCAAGTTGCCGTAGTAGTTGAACATTTGGTGTTCCTGTATCATGCTTCAGCCAATTTGTCAGATCACAAAGGTATATTTTTAAGATAACAACTTCAGCACTTTCTGCCTCTGAATCAGCTGCAAGTAATTGATGAATACCGGAATGTTCAGCCTTTGAAACAGGAGCAGGTGCACTCGTAGTATTTGAAGATGATTCAAGCATTAGCTTTAGTTCTGAACCCACATCTAAGTTATCGTTAAAATTGTCCTCAGGTGTGTTGATAGGGAATTTTAGTAATCGTCTTAGTGAGCGTGTTAGACGTTTACTAATTAACCAAGCTACAATAATTGCAATAATCATCATACCAACTGTAAGCATTGCTACTGAATTCAAAAGTTTTTGAATAGGAGCTTCAACACGTTGCCGATCAATTTTTATTTGTATGATTCCTATTCGAATATCATTTTGTTTTATATCTTCTAGAAGAGTGAGAGTTTCAGGTTTTGTTGACAATATGTCATTATTTGTTTCTATCTCACCTACTTGAGTTTGAACATAACTTTTAGCAAGCAATGTTCCTTGATAATCAAAAAGTCGAGCATCTATAACGAGGCGATCGTTAGTTAGTCGCTTCAAGTATTTTTCTTGTGAAGCAGTATCTCCTGATATTATGAGCTCTGATAAATCATCCAATGCATAACGTGTAATACTATACCCATGGGTTCGTGTATTTTTAAGAAGATGTTTTTCAAGCTTATGATCAATTAATGTCCAAAATATACCCAGAACAATAATCATCAAAAATGCCAACAATACCGCGATATTACTGTGCAATGACAGTATTGAAGCTGCGGCTTTTCGCCATAATCTTTGTTGTTGTCGCCTTAAACGATCTATTTTCTTATTCATAACTCCTAGTGTGCCATTAAAATGGGAAATGAAAAAGTCCATAGTGTGTTTCATTGCTGCACAGGTTAGAATAAGTTATCTATATCCATTCTACATCTTGATGTAAAATGGATGTCTAAGAATAATGGGAAAAACATGCAAAACGAATATTTACTCCGAGCATTAAGCGGTTCCCTTCAAGATAATTCTACTCGGCAAGTGATTTTGAAAAAATTGACTTCGTTATTAGATGATGAGCAAAAGATTTCCTCTGTAGAGTTAATTGAAGCAAACATGCAATATCAACTACAATTGAAGCTGGTATCAGAGTGCGATTTTGATGAGCTAAAAAATAAACTGAGAAAAATTGCTCAACAATTAGAAATGGATCTCATTCTAAAAAGCTGGAGCGATAGAAAAATTCTCCCTGGCTTATTGATTATGGATATGGATTCAACGTTGGTTCAAGCAGAGACCATTGATGAAATTGCTCGAGTTGCTGGTGTGGGTGAAAAAGTTGCTAAGATAACGGAATCAGCAATGCGAGGAGAATTAGACTTTACACAAAGCTTGTATGCAAGAGTGTCGATGTTAGAAGGTGTGTCATTGGATGCTATTGAGTTGGTCCATGATTGTTTACCACTAACTGGCGGTGCAAAGTTATTACTGAAAAAAGCCACAGAAAATGGTTGCCATACAGCCCTTGTTTCTGGTGGTTTTACATACTACGCAGGACCTATTGCTGAGTCATTAGGGATTGATACATTATCAGCTAATACACTTGAAATTATTGATAATAAACTTACAGGAAAAGTACTTGGTGATGTTGTTGATGGTAATTCAAAGCTAGAAACATTAAATCAATTGAAAGAACAGCTTGGATTGAGTTCTGAACAAATTGTTGCTATTGGTGATGGCGCTAATGATTTGCCTATGCTAACTGCAGCAGGAACGGGTATCGCTTTTCATGCAAAGCCAACAGTTCAAGAACAAGCTTCAACAGCGTTAAATTTTAATGATTTAAATGCTGTTTGCTGGCTACTGAATTGGTAGTGATTGTTGAATAAGCAAGAGTTAGAAAGCTGCATGTGAGAAATCAAAGACCATTTTCTCACTTTTTACACCGATATACTCACCTTGAATATGATGGACATTCATCGGCCAAATTATTGCCATACTTCCAGCATCTGAAATACATGGAGCAATAGTAATAAGTTCATGAACGTGAGCAAATTTGAGTAGTTCTTTTACTTTTTGTTGGGCTTTACCATCGGTACTAAAGTTGTTAAACAGCTTTTCATCGAGACTGACCCATGAAAAACTATCGTTGCAGAGGGTTTCAACAATATATTCGGAATCTAGGGTACTTCCAAAACCATACAAGCCAATAATAAGATTTTTTAGACTCATTTGTTTGGTGATTTCAATCACGCGTTTAAGATGAACGACGCTATCTTTTTCGCTAAATTCAAAAATTACTGAATTTCCGGATAAGTTATTTTGAGAAAGCAAGTCGAGTATATTTGAAACTATGTTTTCATTGAGTAAGGATGCTGCACTTAAACGAATTTTTAATTTACATTGCTTATGTTCAGGCAAGTATTCTGAAAAAGTTTTGAATGACTCGGTCATTAGAAAATTATCAAGATTAAAAGCAGTTGATGTTCTATGGCCTATTTTGAAGGCATCTTTAATATCTTGATACTCACCCTCTTCAGTGGTTATTGCTAATCTTGCGTGGAAAATTTGTTGGACTTTACCATGTAATTTTACAATTGGATCGTACATGACATGTATCAGATCTGCATCTATAGCATCTTGAATTTCCATTGCAATTTCAGCATCTTCTCTATTATCAAGAGACTCAAGGGCATGGTCATGTACACGTACTGCATTGCCGCCACTTGACTGAACACGTGATGCTGCAAAGTGTGCATTTGATAATACAGTTTCAGAATCAGCTGATGTTTCAGATATAAGGCTGACACCAATGCTGAGTGTATCTTTAATCGTAATATCTGCAATTTCAAAGAGATGTTCTGAAAATTTCTCACATAAATTTTTACCCAAGGTTTCTGCATCTGAAGCTTGGTTAGTTTCCGTTAATACAGCAAAGGTGCTGTCACCTATTCTGGCTAACATCTCATTAGATGCTACAGTATTGAGTAACCACGCACTTGCATCTTTTACATATTGATTACACTGAGTTATTCCATATTCATCTTGAATATTACTAAAGTTATCTAATTCTATATATAAAATGGAAGTGCACAGTTTATTATCAGCAACATGTGCTATAGATTCATCAAGATTATTAATAAGATGGTGTCGATTATAAAGACCTGTTAATCTATCATGGTCGCTAAGCTCTCTGAGTTTTTTAGCTAGCTCTTCATTATTTCCTACGGCGGTTTTGATATAGACCTGAGTACAGTCTTCACCATCATACTTTAAGTCTGTAAGTGAAAGAAATGCCTCAAAAGTATCTCCATTCACATTGAGGCCATTAAATGAAAAATCTTCATCATTTTTGTTTTTGCTATGAGTCTTAAGATACTGTTTAAACTTGTCGTGTTCATTAGTATCTATTAAATCCATGATAGGCATACACTCAAGTTCTTTAGAGTCTTCGTAACCAAATAATTCCATATAAGCATGATTAGCATAAATATGCATACCATCAGTAATATAAGCGATAGCATCGCGTGAGCTATCTAGGAGTAGCTCATTTCTTTTACTGGTTTCGGTGAGAGCGCTGTCGGC
>JAAGZM010000587.1 GCA_024206355.1 Gammaproteobacteria bacterium
GGGATAAGCCATCACGCCGGCATGCAAGCTAAAACCGGATTCCTTTGCAGCCTGCGAATTACCCCGGTCTTCGCTAACGCCAGCCATTGTCTTCAGTGTGAATACTTTCTTACCCTGCTGGGCACCCACCGCGATCCGGTATCGTCCCCGGGCTCGGCAATCACATGAATGTGATGAGAGGCTGATGCAATGAATTGTAATAGTCGCATCTGACCCCACAGATAGTGCCGAATTTTACCGAGCTTGATTGACCGCATTCATCCGTATCAGTCATTCGAGGAGCTAAAGGAAAACCGCATAATACTGTGATTAGATCTTTAGCTTTCAAGTGGATACGGATTGCGTTTAAATGCTGGAAGACAGGAACTCCCTACGATGAATCAAAATACCTGAATGCTTTGAAGGCTAAAAAATCACCGCTTTTACAGTATGCAATTGATGGCTAAATATGCTTGCTGTCCACCTCAGGGCGTGTGGTTATGTGAAACATTATGGGTTAAAAAATCCATAGAACACAACAAGATACAAGCCAATTACTATTAAGTCAGCAATCCATGGTAGTAATGCAAATATTATTCCCAGGTGGTTAATTTCAACACTTGTAAATTGTTGGATTAAAGTAAATGCTAAGGTACAAGATGCTATGAAACCTAAGACAACTAAAAAGAACGCCAAATTAATAAATGTATCTTCCGGGCTACCATACGCGTGAAGATAAACTCCGAAAATACTCCCGAATGATATAATTGGGATTAGATATAAAATTAAAAATTTAACAGTAGTGCTCATTATTTTCTGAGTGTTTTTTGCACATAACGCCGCGCTTTGCGGAGAGCGAAGCGATTCCGGACGAGCGTTTTGTTATGCGTATATTGATTCAACTCAAAATTGCCCTGGTGGGGATACACCATCTCTTTCCTTATAGCGAAAACCGATAATTTCACTAAATTTGCCATCATCTCGAAACACAATTAGATATTTCATCATATCCTTACGATGTTCAACTATTTTAGTTGAGGCCAAAAAGTTTTCTCCGGCCTCCTGCCCGGAAATAAGACCCCATTGCATTTTTTTGTATTTAACGACTTTCCCTTTTTCTTGATGTATCTGATTAATAAGTTTCTTGAAATCTTGCTGGGTTATTAATTTTCTCAAGCTTTCCGCAAACAGATGTTCGTAAATTGAGTCTAACTCACCAGCCTTCATTCTCTCGATGAATTTATTTGAGATGCGAAGTGCGTTTTCATGTTTCCGAGACATGTCGCTTAGTGGTTCGGCTACGTAGTCATCCTCTAAGGTCCCTGATCGATTATTTACACCAAAATTAACTTCACAGGCACCAAGTGTTGCAATTGAACTCAACAGAATAATTGTGTAAACGAATCTAATCATATGGCAATTCCTTTTTCTTCGCATAACGCCGCAATTTGCTGAAGGCAAATGATGGGCCGGTTTTGGCCC
>JAAGZM010000588.1 GCA_024206355.1 Gammaproteobacteria bacterium
GTTGTATGTTGTTTTAACACTCCTTGTAACAATCAAAAATAGGGTGCAGGTGCTTACTCATCTAACACTGACCATACGAAGCCATGGATGGCGTAGTTGAGCCCACATGGACGTGCTCGTGGCGTGTCAGAGTTAGATGAGTAAGTACCTGCAACTGAGATTCGAAGCACCAATAGAATTTACAACCAAACCCTAGAAACAACAGCAAGTTGTTGCTATTATCCACCACCTTCGAGATTGTGATGAAAATATAGGCTAGTTAGTGGAAACATTAAGGATTACAGAGATTTTTTACTCGCTCCAAGGGGAGTCGTTGACGTCTGGATTGCCGACTGTGTTTATTAGGCTTACTGGTTGTCCGTTGCGTTGTAATTATTGTGATACTGAGTATGCGTTTACTGGTGGTGAGCGGTTGACGGTTGAGGAGATTTGTCAGCAGATTGCTGTGTATGAGTGTCGGCAGATTTGTGTAACTGGTGGTGAGCCTTTGGCTCAGAAACCTTGTTTGGATTTGATGAGGCATCTTTGTGATTTGGGTTATCAGGTTTCTTTGGAGACTTCAGGGGCGCTTACTATTGAGGATGTTGATCATCGTGTTGTTAGGGTGATGGATCTTAAGACGCCTAATTCTGGTGAGATGCTTCGTAATCGTATGGAGAATATTCAGTACCTTTCTTCTGATGATCAGGTGAAGTTTGTAATTTGTAATCAACGTGATTATGAGTGGGCTGCTATGCAAGTGTGTGATCATCAGTTGAGTCAGCGGTGTACAGTGCTTTTTTCACCTACTTTTGGTGCGCTGGATGCTGCTAAATTGGCAGGTTGGATCTTACGTGATAAGTTGGATGTGCGAATGCAAATACAATTGCATAAAATTCTTTGGGGGGATAAGCAGGGTGTCTAGTAAGGCGAAAAAGGCGGTTATTTTGTTTTCTGGTGGTTTGGACTCTACAACAGTTCTTGCTCAGGCACAGATGGATGGATTTGAATGTTATGCGATGAGTTTTGATTATTCTCAGCGGCATAGCGTTGAGTTGGCTTCTGCAAAGAAAATTGCTGCGAATGCTAATGTTGCTGAGCATAAGATTATTAAGCTTGATTTGGCACAAATTGGTGGCTCTGCGCTGACTGATCTCTCAATTGATGTTCCTGTTGATGAGCTTGTTGATGAGCCTGATGGTAGTATTCCGGTGACTTATGTGCCTGCTAGAAATACTATCTTTTTGTCGATTGCGCTTGGTTGGGCTGAAGTTATTGGTGCCAATCATATCTTTGTTGGTGTTAATGCTGTTGATTATTCTGGTTATCCTGATTGTCGTCCTGAGTATATTGAAGCGTTTGAAAAGATGGCGAACCTTGCTACTAAAGTTGGTGTCGAAGAGCACTCTATTCATATTGAAACACCTTTGATTGATTTAACTAAAGCTGAGATTACTCAACTTGGGATCTCGTTAGGCATTGACTATAGTCAGACGGTTTCTTGCTATCTTGCTGATGAAGACGGCAAAGCCTGTGGTGTTTGCGACAGTTGTCGGTTACGACGACAGGGTTTTAAAGACGCTGATATCTACGATCCTACTCGATATCAATAACCCATTCCGGTATAATACGCGCCGGTTAGAGGCGTGACATCTGAAAATATGTTTACATCAAAGATATATTATTTTTCCAAAGTCCTTGAATATAGGTAAATTTTCAGATGTTTTTTCTTATTAACATTTAATTATTACATACACTTTATAAAAACAGGTAGATAAATATTATGGCTATGGAACGTACTTTTTCAATTATTAAGCCCGACGCAGTTGCTAAAAATGTAATCGGTGAAATTTATTCACGTTTTGAACGTGCTGGTTTGCAGATTACTGCTTCTAAAATGGTACATCTTTCAAAGGAACGTGCTGAAGGATTCTATGCTGAGCATAGTGAAAGACCTTTCTTTGGTGATCTTGTTAGTTTTATGACTTCTGGTCCTGTTATGGTTCAGGTTTTAGAAGGTGAAAATGCTGTCCTTGCTAATCGTGAAATTATGGGTGCTACAAATCCTGTTGAAGCTCTAGCTGGCACAATTCGTTCAGATTACGCTGATTCTTTAGATGAAAATGCTGTTCATGGTTCAGACGCTGTTGCTTCTGCTGCTCGTGAAATTGAGTATTTTTTCTCTGCTGAAGAAGTTAGTCCTCGTACTCGCTAGTTATATCTCCCAATGAACGGTGAAAAAACAAATCTGTTAAATTTGTCTTTGGACGGATTAAAGGATTATTTTGCCGATTTGGGAGAGAAGCCATTTCGTGCAACCCAGGTTCTGAAATGGCTTCATCAGTATGGTGTTGATGATTTTGATTCGATGACGAATATATCAAAATCATTACGTGGAAAGCTCAAAGACATTGCTATTATCCATGGACCTGAGGTTGTTACTCAACAGATTTCAGATGATGGAACTATTAAGTGGGCTTTAAAACTTGATAGTGGTCAGGCTATTGAGACAGTTTTTATTCCTGAAAAAAATCGTGGAACGCTTTGTGTTTCTTCACAAGTTGGTTGTGTCGTTGATTGTAGTTTTTGTTCAACTGGCAGTCAGGGATTTAATCGAAACTTAGAACTTTCAGAAATCATTGGTCAAGTTTGGCATGCTATGCGTTACTTTGGTTCAGCAAAAGTAACCGGTAACCGTACAATCTCTAACGTGGTCTTTATGGGCATGGGTGAGCCACTACTGAATTTTGATCCGGTGGTTGATGCGATGAACTTGCTTCTTGAAGATAATGCTTATGGTTTATCAAAGCGTCGAGTGACATTGAGTACATCAGGCATTGTTCCTGCGCTAGATAAGTTACTTGAAGTTACCGATGTGGCGCTAGCACTTTCATTACATGCACCAAACGATAAGTTACGAGACGAACTTGTTCCTATTAACAAAAAATATCCTATTGATGTTTTGCTTAAATCTGTTAAGCGTTATCTTGATAATTCAGCTGCAGCTCGTAAATTAACGGTTGAGTATGTGATGATCGATGGGCTTAATGATTCGATTGATCATGCCTGTGAATTGGCAAAAATTCTTAGAAATATACCTAATAAAATAAATTTAATCCCATATAATCCATTTCCTGGAAATAGTTATAGATCATCCTCTCAAAAAACCCTAAAAGCCTTCGAGCAGATTCTTGTTTCTAATGGTATGATAGTGACCACTCGAAAGACTCGAGGTGATGATATTGATGCTGCTTGTGGTCAACTTGTTGGAAAAGTAAACGATCGAACAAGAAGAATGGAACGAATAGACCATAAGGCAATCAAAGTAAACAACATTGTTTAATAGAGAATATGGATAAGGATTGAGAATGCAAAAAAATATACGTTTAGCTTCATTAATGCTGTTGGTTAGTATATCCGCCTGTACAACCACATCATCTTCTTTTATTAAACCTTATTCTACATCCGATACAACGACTAGAAGTGAAGATTATAATAGAGAAAAGGCCGCTAGTAGCCGTTTAACATTAGGCTTACACTATTTGACACAAGGTGATTATGAGAAAGCTAAATTTAATCTTGATAAAGCTATTGCTCATTATCCTGAAAGTGAAAATGTGCAAAGAGGACTCGCCTGGTACTACGAGCAAGTCAATGAAACTGAATTAGCCAAAAAGTATTATCAACAGGCGCTAAAAATTAATAATAAAAATCCTTCTTTACTGAACCAGTATGGCGTATTTCTTTGTCGACAAGGTCAGATTGACGAAAGTTTAATAATGTTCGATGCATCGGTAAAGATAATTACCAATAAAGATGTTAGTGGCACTTATGAGAATGCAGCTACTTGTAACTTGATGGCAGGTAATTCAGAACTTGCTAAAGAGTTATATCGTAAAGCGTTAAATCATAATCCTGAGCAAAAAGATTCGCTCTTAGGTATGGCATCAATGGAATATAGCAAGGGTAGATATGAGCGAAGCCGTTCGTACTTGAAGCGCTTTGAAAAAGTGTCTCAGCACAACTCTCGTTCGCTTTGGATAGCGATAAAAACAGCTTCGAGACTCAATGATATGAATTCTGTTGCCAGCTACGCTATTAAACTAGAGCAGCGCTTTCCAGATTCACAAGAATTAGAACTTTACTTGGATACGAAGAACCAATGGCTGAAGTAGAAATTGAGAACACAAGTTCTGGTAAATTACTGTCATCAGCTAGGAAAAAATTAGGTTTATCTGAAGCGGATATTGCTGAGCAGCTAAATCTTTCAATCGCTGTGATTAAAGAGTTAGAAGCTGATCAAAATACGACTGATATTCCAGATGCCTTTTTACGTGGTTACTTGCGGACTTATGCACGAGCGGTTGGTGAAGATGAAGAACAAATCGTAGCGCATTATTCCCAAGCGATAGGCACTTCAATTGTTAGTAATCATTTTGTTTCGTCAAATGATGTTCAACCTGCAAAAGCTCAAGTTGGTAATCACATGCCTTGGTTTAAGGTACTTAGTGTTGCAGTCTTTATTGCTATTATTGTACTTGCTTGGATAGCTTTTAGTCAGCAGAATACCGAAACACATACACAAGACACTAGTTTATCTCAGCCATTGAATTCAAATGTTGAGACAAAAGATAATACTATTCAACAGTCTGCTGATTTATCAACAAACAGCCTAGATTTAGATAAGGCTGAAACCGTAGCAGTTACTGATGATGAAAATATTATTGAAGAGCAATATGCTGAAACCGAGAACTTATCTATAGAGCCTGCGATAGAAGCTGAAGCAACAGAAAGTGAGTTAGCATTCACTTTCATTGACAATTGTTGGGTAAAAGTTACAGATAACAATGGAGAAGTCTTAGCCGTTGGTCTAAAGACTGCTGGTCGTCGGTTTACAGTCAGTGGTGTTGCTCCTATTGCTGTGGTGCTTGGTAAGCCAAGAGCGATTAGCTTGCAATTTAATGATCAGACGGTAGATTTAAGTATTTATCCAGCCTGGCAAACGGCACGATTTAGTTTAGGCGACGACTAAATATGCATTATGAATCACCAATAATTCGGCGTGTTAGCAAAAAAATCTATGTCGGTACTGTGCCGGTTGGTGGTGATTCGCCTATCTCAGTACAAAGTATGACGAATACGGATACTTGTGATGTTGAGGCGACACAAAACCAGATTAACCAAATTACAGATGCTGGCGCAGATATTGTCCGTGTTTCAGTACCAACGATGGAATCTGCAGATGCGTTTGCAAAAATACGTTCACAAGTTGAAGTGCCATTGATAGCCGATATACATTTCAACCACAAAATTGCATTAAAAGTAATGGAAACAGGGGTTGATTGTTTACGTATTAATCCTGGCAATATAGGTTCAGATAAAAAGGTTCGCTCTGTTGTCAGTATGGCGGCAGATAAGGGTATTCCAATACGAATTGGAGTTAATGCTGGGTCACTAGAAAAAGACTTACAAGAAAAATATGGTGAACCAACGCCAGAAGCACTTGTCGAATCAGCATTCAGACATATTGATATTCTTGATAAATTGAATTTTGAGAATTATAAAATCAGTTTGAAAGCATCGGATGTTTTTATGACGGTACATGCCTATCGACAATTGGCATCACAAATAGAACAACCACTGCATCTTGGTATTACTGAAGCTGGTGGATTACGTTCCGGTTCAGTTAAGTCAGCTATTGGTTTAGGTATGCTACTGGCTGAGGGAATAGGGGACACGATTAGAGTATCGTTGGCCGCAGATCCTGTGGAAGAAATAAAAGTAGGTTTTGATATTTTAAAGAGCTTACACATTCGTTCAAAAGGCATCAATTTAATTGCTTGTCCATCTTGCTCACGTCAGGAATACGATGTTATTAAGACGGTGAATGCATTAGAGACGCGATTAGAAGATATTAGTGAACCTTTGGATGTTGCTGTAATTGGTTGTGTAGTTAATGGTCCAGGAGAAGCCTATTCGGCTGATATTGGTCTAACGGGTGGTAGAAAAAGAAGCTTACTTTATGTAAAGGGTGAGTTACATGAACGCCTAGATAATGAATCTTTGGTGGATCATCTAGAAAAAACAATTCGGCAACAGATTGCTGAAAATAAATAGTAACAGATAATGAGAAAAAACAGTGTCAAATCTGATTAAAGCAATTCGTGGAATGAACGATATTTTGCCTACACAAACCAGTGTTTGGCAACATCTTGAATCGGTGTTAAGGGATACGCTTGCGAGTTATTGCTACAATGAAATTCGAATGCCTATCGTTGAAAAAACACAATTGTTTGCGCGCGCTGTTGGTGCTTCTACGGATATCGTTGAAAAAGAAATGTACACCTTCGATGATCGTAATGATGACAGTTTATCATTACGCCCAGAAATGACTGCCGGTTGTGTAAGGGCAGGGATTGAACATGGTCTGCTTTATAATCAAGAACAACGTCTTTGGTATATGGGATCATTATTCCGCTATGAGCGCCCTCAAAAAGGTCGCTATCGTCAATTCCATCAAATGGGCGCGGAAGTTTTTGGTTTAAGTGGTCCGGATATTGATGCTGAATTAATCTTGATGACAGCGAGAATTTGGAAAAAACTTGGAATTGATCATCTGATACGTCTAGAAATTAATTCTCTTGGTAACGCTGAAGCACGACAAAACTATCGTAATGTGCTGGTTGATTATTTTTTAGCAAATAAAGAATTGCTTGATGATGACAGTCTACGCAGACTCGAGCTCAATCCTTTAAGAATATTGGATAGTAAAAATCCAGATATGCAAGAATTAATACAGGCAGCTCCAAAATTAACTGAGCACCTAGATGAAGGATCTGCTACACATTTTAGTTCACTCTGTCAGCGATTAGAAAGTGCTGGTATCGAATATCAGATTAATACTCGACTTGTACGTGGTCTAGACTACTACAATCGAACGGTATTTGAATGGGTAACAGAAGCATTAGGATCACAAGGAGCTGTCTGTGGTGGTGGTCGATATGATGGTTTAGTAGAGCAACTTGGAGGTAAGACTACACCAGGAGTTGGTTTTGCAATGGGACTTGAACGGTTAATTGCTTTACTGACTGATTTAGATGAACAACAAGGTTTACTAGGCGAAGTTGACCTTTATATCGCAAGAATGGGTGAAAAAGCGGAAAAAAAGTCACTTTTACTGGCTGAAGACTTGCGAAATATCTTCCCAGGGTTGAAAATCCTCACCCATTGCGGAACAGGTAACTTTAAGAAGCAACTTAAGAAAGCTGATAAGAGTGGTGCCGAGATTTGTTTGATACTAGGCGATGATGAATTATCAAAAAATAAAGTAACACTTAAGTTTCTAAGAGAGCATAAAGAACAAATTCAGATATCTATCGATCAGCTTGCTGATTGGTTAAAAAATAATTGATTCTAACCCAATTGGAAAATAAACAAGGATTAACAAGTGGAATTCGAAACAGAAGAACAACAAATTGAAGCTATTAAAAAATGGTGGAAAGAATATGGGCTAACAATAGCTGCAGGGTTGATTTTAGGTCTAGCAGGTATTTTTGGATTTCGCTATTTTACAGAACAACGTGAATTAAAAATGGCTGAAACTTCGGGCGCTTATGAGTCTGTGCTTGCTATATTGAAAGAGCAGAATGACAAAGATAAATTTATGACAGAAGCTTCTATATTCAAAATTGCACACAGTGACACTATCTACAGTAATTTATTGTCATTTCAACTAGCAAAGCTTGCAGTTGATGCGGATGATCTTGGAACTGCTGGTCAGCATTTAAGAGATATTTTGAATAATCCTCAACACGGTTCTATTGAACACATCGCACGAATTCGTTTGGGACGAATTTTGCTTGAGCAAGGTGAAGCTGATAAAGCTTTGGCAATAATTGCAGATGCTGTTGGTGGTGAATATCAAAGTTCATATGAATTACTTCGTGGGGATATCTGGATGCTAAAAGGTGATCGAAATAGAGCGCGTCAAGCTTATGAAGCAGCAAAGTCAAATAGTACTGATGGCCCTGAAAATCCTAATTTAGAAATGTTATTAACAGATCTTTACGATGAAACAGCTATCGCTGAAGTAGAATAAGGTACTCTAAATGAATAAATTATATACCATAATTTTAGCCTTGAGTTTACTGTTTACTTCTGGTTGTAGCTGGTTTGAGGATGATGATGAAGATACGTTTCAACCTGCTCCACTCCCTGATATTTCGAAACAATTTTCAGTTTCATCAAGGTGGTCTGTACAGGTAGGCGACGGTGTTGGAGAATTTTACAATAAACTAGCACCAGTAGTTTATAACGGTCGAGTTTATGCTGCTGATAGCCAAGGATTAGTTAAGGCTATTGATATATCTAATGGCAAAGAAATTTGGAGCACAGATGTTGGCTCTGAAATATTCGGTGGTGTAGCTGCTGGTAGTGGTTTAGTTGCTGTGGGCAGTACTGAAGCAGAAGTTATTGTTTTGGATGCTGTTACAGGCGAAGAAAAATGGCGCAACCTTGTTTCAAGTGAAATAGTAGCTGCTCCTGCAGTTAGTGATGGAAAAGTGCTTAGCCGAACTACCGATGGTAAATTATTTGCTATGGATGCAATTTCTGGAGAGCGTGTTTGGTTATATGATCGAACTGTGCCAGCCCTAACATTAAGAGGCACAAGCTCAATCAGTGTTGGCCGTGGAGCTGCTGTAACCGGTTTCGCAAATGGTAAAGTTGCTTTATTTTTACTTGAAACAGGACAAGCTGTTTGGGAAAAACGAGTAGCTACTGCATCAGGTAGATCTGAACTTGATCGTGTTGTAGATGCTGATGCAACTCCCATGATCGTGGGTGAGATAGTTTATGCGGTGACATTTAAAGGAAATATTGCTGCTTTTAATATGCGTGATGGACAAGTAGTTTGGCAAAGAGAACTTTCTTCCTATCAAAATATGAGTATTAGTGGACAGCTAATTAGTGTGACTGATGCAAGAAGCAATGTAAAAGTACTTGATAAACGAACAGGCGCGACACTTTGGACACAAGACTTATTAGTTGATCGCAGGTTGACTGCACCTGTAGTTTTCGGTGATTATCTTGTTGCAGGCGACTTTGAAGGTTATCTACATTGGTTTGATCGCCATGAAGGACATCTAGTTTCAAGAAATTCTATTGGTGGTGGCGGTATTGTTGCTGACCCTGTTGTTGATGGTGATAATCTTTATATTTATACTCGGAATGGAAGTCTATATTCCTTTGGCAAGCCATAAATAAGTCGAATTGGAGACTTTTCATGCGGCCTGTTATAGCTCTTGTTGGACGACCTAATGTAGGAAAGTCTACATTATTTAATCGACTAACTCGTTCAAGAGATGCTCTGGTTGCTGATGAACCAGGGCTGACACGCGATCGTCAATATGGCCATGCAGATATCAATGACAGAGAGTGCATTCTCATTGATACCGGTGGAATCAGCGGTGATGAAGAGGGTATAGATACCTTAATGGCTGGACAGTCATTGCTTGCTATGGAAGAGGCCGATGTTATTCTCTTTTTGTGTGATGCACGTGCCGGAGTTGCTCCTTCCGATGAATTAATTGTCAAACATCTCCGTAACCTTGAAAAGCCTTGTTTCCTTGTTGTAAATAAAATTGATGGGCTCGATGAAAATAGTGTTATTTCAGACTTTTATAGTTTAGGTTTTGGTGAGCCTCATGGAGTTGCGGCAGCTCATGGACGTGGTGTTAAAGTTTTATTCGATAAAGTTTGCCAAGAGTTTCCTACCCAAGAAAATGTTGAAGAAATAGAAGAGGATGACGATAGCGTACGTCCAATCAAGTTAGCTATTGTTGGTCGTCCGAATGTAGGTAAGTCAACATTAGTTAATCGTATGCTCGGTGAAGAGCGCGTTATTGTTTATGATATGCCTGGTACGACAAGAGATTCTATTTATATTGAAATGGAACGTCGTGGTAAACCCTATACTCTGATCGATACAGCAGGAGTTAGGCGTCGCGGTAAAGTAAAAGAAACGGTAGAAAAATTCTCAGTTATTAAAACCTTGAAAGCAATTGATGATGCCCATGTGGTGATCATGCTACTTGATGCACGAGAAGGTATTGTTGAGCAAGATATGTCGATACTCGGTTATGTTCTTGATTCAGGGCGTTCACTTGTTCTTGCTGTTAATAAGTGGGATGGCATGGAGCCTACAAGACGTCATGAAGTTAAAGACGAGTTAAAACGGCGATTAATGTTTGTTGATTTTGCTGAATGGTTTTATATCTCCGCATTGCACGGTACTGGTGTTGGTGATTTATTTACAGCTGTAGATTCAGCCTATCGTTCTGCTCGCGTTAAAATGAATACCAATAAATTAACCGAATGGTTAGGTGAGGCTCAAGAGCGTCACGCTCCACCAATGGTAAAAGGGCGAAGAATAAAAATGCGTTTAGCACATGCTGGCGGCCATAATCCGCCTAGAATTGTTATCCATGGAAATCAATTGAAGCGCTTGGCTGATTCATACAAACGATATTTAAATACATTTTTCAGAAAGAAATTACACCTTGTCGGTACGCCGATTAAGTTTGAATGGAAAGAAGGTGAAAATCCATTTAAAAATAAACGCAAGAAATTGACACCACTGCAAGAATACAAACGTAAAAGAGAAAATAAAAATACCAAGAAAAGGTAATAATAACGAAAGGATATTGTAATGAAGGCAAAAAGAGTTTTCGGGATTGGCGGATTATTAATAGTATTCATTATCGCTTTAACATTTCTTTTTGTTCCAGCTTATCTTGATGATTCAACAAATACCGTTATAGACCATACTGAATATCAAATTTCTTCAGCAGCAAGAGAATTGCATAAGACACTCAATATTGGTGATCTGCATTCTGATAGTACTCTTTGGAAACGAAATTTGCTTGAACGTTATAATCGTGGACATGTTGATATCCCTAGGTTGCGTGAAGGCAATGTTGCGGTTCAGATGTTTACATCGGTTACTAAAGTTCCGGCGGGTATTAACTACGAGAAGAATTCATCAGATGCGAATGATAGAATTACACAGTTAGCAATTGTTCAGGCTTGGCCAATAGCGACTTGGACAAGTTTAACGGCCAGAGCATTACATCATTCGGATATGTTGCATGTTATTCAGAAACAGGCTCCTGATGAATTTACCTTGGTTCGAACGGTTGAAGATTTGAATAACCTACTTAACCGTCGTGCCGATGGTGATGCGATTGTTGGTGGGATATTAGGAACAGAAGGCTCTCACGCTTTAGATGGCAAGTTAGACAATATTGATACGCTGTTTGATGCCGGGTTTCGAATGATGAGTTTGCAGCACTTTTTCGATAATAAATTAGGTGGCTCTTTACATGGCGAAAGTGGTGAAGGACTAACTACCTTTGGCCGTGAGGCACTCGTTAAAATGCAAGCTAAAGATATTATGGTTGATGTTTCTCATTCGAGTCCTCAAGTTGTTAAAGATGTACTCGCAATGAGTAATAAACCACTGATTGTAAGCCATACTGGCTTGCATGGACACTGCCCAAGTAAACGGAATATCAGTGATGAACTAATGATTAAAATTGCTCATGAAGGCGGCTTAATCGGTGTTGGTCATTGGGAAGGTGCTATTTGTGAACCGACACCAAAGAATATTATTAAAGCTCTTCGATATGGTATCGATTTACTAGGTGAGGATCATATAGCTTTAGGTTCAGATTTTGATGGTGCAACAGCTACACCTTTTGATACATCAGAACTAGCAATATTAACTGAAGAAATGCTTAAAGCAAATTTCAGTGAGACTGAAATCCGCAAAGTAATGGGTGAGAATATGATGCGTTTTTTGAGAGAAAATTTACCTCAGTAGGTTGAAGCAATTGGCTATCTTATTGTTACAAGTCTGCCTGATGATTCTAGGATAATAGCAATAAAAATTCTCTATACATTCATTCAGGTAACTGTATATGGTTAATATTATTTTTCTTTGCCCAGTTATTAATAGGTATGAGCTGTTGCTCTTTGATTAAAGACAGTTGTTTTTGAAGTTGAGCCCAGGTTGTTTTCAAGTCAGCCATTCTGGTTTTTGCTCCATTGGTCACAGGTGCACCGGTATAACTAATTACATCAAGTAAATAACGCAGTTGGCTTACCAGCATAGATCGCCAGGCATCTTCATCTTCGTAGGTTTGATGCTTCATTTGAATGATCATTGCTTCCCATTGTGTTATTTTTTCTGCTGCTGTATCTACCATTGTTTTAAGTTGCTGATTGTCACTGAACTGGCTTTGTAATGCTTGGGCCTGAGTCTTTGAGCCTCTAATAGCCTGTAGTTGTGAAAGTATCTCAGTTATAAGGCTGCTTACTTCTTTCTGGTGATTATCCCAATCAATTAGCTCATATTCAGATACCTTTACTCTGGGATCCGGTTCAACTTTGAAGTTTATAGTTTCCTGCTGTTTGCCAATGCTAAAGGTTGCACTATATAAACCTGGCAATACTTTTGGTCCTGAGAATCCAGCAAATAATGTAATGTCGGGGATACATTCGAGATTTTCACTGTTTAAATTCCATGACCAGAGATTTAAGCCTTTCTTCTTCTTGGGGTAACTGATTGTAAAAGGGTAAGCTGGATCCATATTACTAATTCGGCATTCGTCATGATCGCTTTTTTCACTAGAATAGTGTCTGATAATTTTTCCTTTATTATCTTTAATGTCTATTGTAAGTGGCGCATCACTTTCTTCGCTTAGATAGTAATATAGTTGCACTCCAGTCGCTGGATTTTTACCTTCAAAGTCCGCAGCAGAACTATTCCATAAAGACATATAGGTAGTATTGGGTGTATATGCATGCAATGGTTTGTTGTCGATATCGGCTGAAGCTTGCCGAATAGTAAACAAATCATCCAGTACCCAGAAACCACGTCCCTGAGTGGCGGCAATCAGATTATTGTGGCGGATTGATAAATCAGTGATTGGTACTGGCGGTAAATTGAGTTTCAGGGATTGCCAGTCTTTGCCATCATTATAGGAGACGAACATACCTGTTTCGGTTCCAGCATAGAGCAAGCCTTGTTTTGTCGGATCTTCCCTTACGACTCGAACAAAAGTATCTTTTGGCAATCCTTTATCGATTCGTTTCCAGCTCTTTCCATAATTTTTGGTTTTATAGATATAGGGATGAAAATCATTGAGCTTATACCCGGTTACTGCAACATAGGCAGTTGCCCGATCATGTGGACTTAATTCAATAGAATTGATCATAGCTTCACTTCGGTGTTTTGGTGAAACATTTGACCAGTTTTTTCCATCATCCATAGTTACATGGAGCAAGCCATCATCACTACCTACCCAGATGGTGCCTCTCTCGGATTTTGATTCGGCAATATAAAAAATTGTATTATAAAATTCTGCTCCAACGTTTTCCGGCGTCAGGGGGCCACCATTCCTGCCCTGATAATCATAATTATTTCGGGTTAAGTCCGGGCTTATTTCTGACCAGGTTATGCCTCGATCAGTACTTTTTAACAGCAGTTGTGTTCCGTAATAAATTACTGATGGATCATGGGGGGATAATATTACCGGTGGGTTCCAGTTCGCCCGGTATTTGAGATCACGGGAATCCATACCATACACCAGTTCAGGATAGGGGATAATTGTACGTGTTATCTTGGTATCACGATCATATTCTGTCAGGGTGCCATTGATGGTTGTGGCATATATTAATCTTGGATTATCCGGATCAAAGGCAATATGTGCACTTTCTCCGCCTCCTACATCATAATAATCATCCACACCAATCCCACCAGTGAAAGATTGGCTGGCGATTGCAACGGTTGTATTATCTTGCTGTCCACCATAGATGCGATAAGGATATTGATTATCGGTGGAAACTCGGTAAAACTGAGCTGTAGGTTGATTGCTGATGCTTGACCAGGTTTTGCCGCCATCGAAGGTAATGCTAGCTCCTCCATCGTTGGCATTAATCATATTTTTATTATTATCTGGGTTAATCCAGTGATCATGGGTATCACTGTGGGGTAAACTTGTTCTTTCCCAATCCTTTCCACCATTGACAGATTTCATCATGGGTACATTCATGACCCAGACTGTATCTTCATCAGTAGGATCTACTCTAATATGGTTGTAATACCAGGCCCTTGTATGGAGTGATCGGTGACCGTTGATTTGTGACCAGCTTTCACCTGCATCATCACTGCGATAAAGGCCTCCTTTACCAGGTTCTGCCTCAATAATCGCATAAACTTTTTGCGGATTACTGGCTGAAACGTCAACACCAATTTTACCTACCAAGGAAGGTAAGCCTTCTTCCAGTTTAGTCCAGTTATCACCACCATCTGTAGTTTTATAAATGCCACCATCCTTTCCACCAGAATGAATGAACCATGGTTTGCGACCATGATTCCACATAGCAGCGTATAATATCCGAGGATTTGT
Organism: Gammaproteobacteria bacterium; assembly: GCA_024206355.1. Classification (GTDB taxonomy): domain Bacteria; phylum Pseudomonadota; class Gammaproteobacteria; order Enterobacterales. The sequence goes on from JAAGZM010000588.1 coordinate 14,451, forward strand.
TGCATCCATAGTCAGATCAGAAGCACCAGTGGATCTGCCTATTTTTAGTACATGAACCCAGGTTTTTCCTCCATCGGTAGTACGGAAAATTCCACGTTGTTCTGAAGGCCCCCATATGTCGCCCTGAACTGCTACAAAAGCAATATTAGGATTTTTGGGATGAATTTTGATACGTGAGATTTGCCCGGCTTTTTTCAAGCCAACATGGTGCCAGGTTTTACCCGCATCAGTTGACTTATAAACCCCGTCACCATGACTGGTTGTGACACCTCGAATGGGTGATTCACCTGTACCAACATAGAGGACATTATGGTCAGATTGAGCTACCGCTATCGCCCCGATAGTTCCAACATTGAAATCATTATCAGAGATATTTTCCCAGGTTGTGCCAGCATTTTCAGTTTTCCATACACCACCACCAGTTGCACCCATGTAATATAA
>JAAGZM010000071.1 GCA_024206355.1 Gammaproteobacteria bacterium
ACAAAACCCAAGGGATGGTTTATCATTTCAATAGAGAACAACAAACTAAACAACCTGTGCTTCAGTCTCTAAATAGTTTACTGAATAGTTATTCATAGATAGAATGTTTTAGGCAAAAAAAAGACACCTAGAAGGTGTCTTTTTAACTTAATCTTAATTTCTACATTGCGTGTTGTAGTTTTTTTATCGCATTGTTTTCTAGCTGTCGAATACGCTCTGCAGATATTCCATATTTACTCGCTAACTGATGTAACGTTGACTTATCTTCCGTCAACCATCGCTGTTGTAAAATATCCTGGCTCCGTTTATCAAGTGTAGACAGCGCAAGTTGTAATTTACGACTCTGAATATCTTGCCAGTTATCTGACTCTGCTTGTTCTGCTGGATCTCGACTATTGCCTTCTAAAAACATCGAAGGAGAATAGGTATCGTCATCATCAGTAGGAGCATCAAAAGTCATATCTTTTGCATTTAAGCGACTTTCCATTCGCAGAACTTCCGCAGGATCAACGCCTAAATCTTTAGCTACTGCATTGACTTCGTCATTGCTAAACCAGCCAAGACGCTTTTTTGATTTGCGCAAGTTAAAGAATAATTTTCGCTGAGCTTTTGTAGTAGCAACTTTAACAATTCGCCAGTTGCGTAATACATACTCATGAATTTCAGCTTTAATCCAATGTACAGCAAAGGTTACAAGACGTACCCCTACTTCTGGATCAAAACGTTTAACCGCTTTCATTAGCCCAACATTGCCTTCTTGAATCAAATCAGCCTGAGGTAGACCGTAGCCACTATAACCACGAGCAACGTGAACAACAAAACGAAGGTTTGATAAAATCAATTGACGAACAGCATCAATATCTTCATCATTTGAGTAACGGCGGGCCAGTTCTCTCTCATCTTCAGCGGAAAGTACCGGTATTTCATTTATCAGCTGTGCGTAAGCGTCAATGCTTCCCTGAGGGACAGCCAAAGCCATTGCATTGGATATTTCTCTCATTATATTATCTCTCTTATCATGCCACTATTTCAGGCTCTGCCATCAGACACCATCTAGGGCACATAATTTGTGGACTTGTTTATATTACCATTTTTTTATATAGAGTGCTAACTTTAGCAGCAATAAATGTGAAGGATAACTGGATAATACTATAACTAGCCGGTATATTGGAGTATGACATTTAACTTGTAAATACATATTTACACTTATACGGCCGGAAATAGAAATCTATTAGGAGAATTAATAATGAAATTATTCAAAATTATAATTGTAGTAACTAGTTTATTATATTCAGCTTGGGCAATGGCATGTAACGTAAATATCACTGTAAAGAATCAGACAGGAGTTACGCTTAGAACAGTTATGGTTACGGGTCCTTGTTATCGCGAGTCAAAAGGGCATTCTTACATGAAACACAATGAATCTTTCACCTATAAAGCGGAGGGTAGTTTTTGTTCATGCCACGGAACGTATAGACTGGATTATTATGCTGGATTGCCTCATTGTGAGATTAATGAGGATGTCAGTAACCGGCAATTAAAATGTAAAAAAAATGGCTCTGCAACTTTCACTATATTAAAAGAAAAGAATGGGAAATTGTGTAAAATTGCGGTGTCTAAAAAATGCTGAGTATGACGATATAGAGTTTATTCTTCTCATATGGAGAGCATCAAAAAAGCAGCATAAATTTGTTAATTTGCTCCTGGCTTTTTATGCTCTCTACGATTATTTGCGAGGGACAAATCTGTTTTAGTTCACCACTTTTTTATTTTACGACAAAAATATTAATAAAAACACTATTTTCTGTTAATGTGGATCACAAAACACCACAACACCTCAATTATTAGAATAAAGTGGGTTATTATGACGGGTTAATTTGACTTAAATGCCTTGTAACTGAAACCCAGGCCCCCACCAAGCCTAATAACGTGCTAAATCCTAGTAGCTCCAAAGTTTCAACAAACGACAAACCCGCTAATCGGTAGCCGCTTTCATATAATCCTGCCAGCTGACTAACAGGATCAGATAGCCACCATAGAGATATTCCTATTAAACTGATGGCAAAAATACCGCCACCAAAGCCATACCAGAGGCCTGTATATAAAAAAGGGCGCCGGATAAAAGCGTTAGTTGCTCCAATGAGTTTAATAATCTCAATCTCTTCCCGACGGTTCTGAATCGCTAGTCGGATAGTATTACCAACGATTAGCAAAACAGCAACACCCAACAATAGTGCCAATGCGAATGCAGCTCTATCAGCCAGGTCCAACAGATAATAAAGACGCTTAACCCATTGCATGTCTAATTGTGCAAATTCGACTTCAGGCAACTTTTTAAATTCCTCTAGCATCGATTGTGATGCCTCAGGAGTGGAGGAATTTTCAGCAGGAAGGATTTCTAGCACAATCGGTAGAGGATTCTCTTCAAGCTGTTGTAATACATCACCAAGTCCCGAAGTAGACTGAAATTCTTCTAACGCTTTCTCACGAGAAATGAGTAAAACTTCTGCAATATCAGAGCGAGATCTAAGTCTGTTGCCAAGGCTTGCTGCAGCATCGTCACTAACTGACTCAACCAAATACAATGAAAAGCGTGATGCTCCATCCCAACCTTCACTTAGCATATTTGAGTTTTTCAAGATCACCTGTAAGCCACCTGGTAATGCCAGCGCAATACCTAGTACTGCCAAGGTCATAAATGATGCAATCGGCGTTTTTAACATAACGTTTAAGCTATTGCTGATTTCTTGGCGATGCAGGTGAAAAAACATCTTTAAGCGCGAACTAATACTCACCTTTTGGGAGCTTGCACCCATTTTTACTTGTGCCTTACTTGTGGTTCTTGTCATTTGAAGTTTCCTCCATCGGTGGCAAGTGAACCATCTTTTAAGGTAATTGTTCGATATTTCAACCTAGCAATCAGCCCTAAATCGTGACTGGCAACAAGAAGACTTACACCGACCTGATTGAACTGTATAAATAGGTCCATAATTTCGGCTGACAACTCTGGATCTAAATTACCCGTAGGCTCATCGGCAAGTAAGATTGGTGGCTTGTTAACAACAGCACGAGCAATACCCACGCGCTGCTGTTCCCCGCCTGAAAGCGTTATTGGCTGAAGCTTTTCCTTTTTTAATAAACCAACTTTATCGAGAGCAGCTCTTACTCTACGACCAATTTCACGGTGCGGATGTCCTGCAATGATAAGAGGTAGCGCTACATTATCGTAAACACTTCGATCAAATAGCAGCCTATGATCTTGAAAAATCATACCAATGTTTCTACGAACAAGGGGGACGCGTCTATTACTAACTTTGCTTAAATTAATACCATTAACGAAAACTTCACCACGAGTTGAGCGCTCAACGAGAGTTATTAATTTTAATAGCGTGCTTTTTCCGGCCCCCGAATGACCGGTCAGAAATGCCATCTCACCTTTATTAAGGTTAATGTTGATATGCTTTAGGGCATCATTACCATTTTCATAGCGTTTGCTTACGTTATTAAATCTAATCATTCTTATGCTGCTATTCTTCTCTCATTATTTGGATTATTCATCAGCAACTTATTCATCGGCAAACAAGGCATCAATAAACTCTTTACTGTTAAAAGGTCTTAAATCATCAATGCCCTCACCTATACCAATGAAGCGTACAGGTATTTCAAGGTTATTCGCAATAGAAAAGATTACGCCACCTTTTGCGGTTCCATCGAGTTTAGTTAGCGTTAGCCCGGTTAATTTTACCGCTTCGTTAAACTGAACCGCCTGATTAATCGCATTTTGTCCTGTACCAGCATCTAATATGAGCATAACCTCATGGGGTGCATCAGCATCAATTTTCCCCATGACTCTTTTGACCTTAACTAGCTCTTCCATCAAATTACCACGAGTATGTAATCGTCCAGCAGTATCGGCGATTAGTACATCAACATTTTTTGCTTTAGCAGATTCTAAGGCATCATAAATAACTGATGCACTATCAGCTCCCGTATGCTGTGCTACAACAGGAATATTATTTCGCTCACCCCAAACTTGTAGCTGCTCAACAGCTGCAGCTCTAAAAGTATCACCAGCAGCCAACATGACTGAATGCCCTTCGGCCTTTAGCTTGCTGGTTAATTTACCGATGGTTGTTGTTTTGCCAACACCATTAACGCCCACCATCAAAATGACATAGGGAGCATCTTGTTTAGGAATTTCAAGAGGTTGTTCAACTTTACTCAATAATGTGGCGAGTTCATTTTTTAATGCAACAGCCAAAGCTTGCGTATCTGAAAGCTCTTTTCTTTTTACTTTCTTTGTTAATGACTGAATAATTTCTCTAGTTGCATCTACACCAACATCAGCCATTAATAGATTAGTTTCTAATTCTTCGAGCAAATCATCATCGATGGATTTTTGCCCTAAAAATAGGTTCGCAAGCCCATCAGAAAGGTTTCCACGAGTACGTTTTAGACCAGACTTTAATCGACCGAAAAAACTTTCCGGTAAAGGCCTTGTTTCATCGGTTGGAGTAGCTGCCTTAATTAATGATTCCTCTGTTTTAGCAGATAGCTCATCATGTGCAACTGAGGTCTCTTCTTTTGTAGCTGAGGGCTCTTCATTTATAGCTGAGGGCTCTTCAACTTCTGTGACTATCTCTTTTGCTTCGATGATAGGCTCAACATATTCCTTAACAGGTTCTGCTTTGTCTTTGTTACCAAACCAGGAAAAAAACTTCTTCTTAGATTTTGGCGTATTTTCATCGATTGTTTTGTTATCATTCATAAAGATTATTAAGGCGCTTATTTCACAGTTTGTTTAATTGGCGTTATCCTACCACTTTTAAGCCAGAAATATTAGTTGATGTCGAAACAGTTGAGAAAAAATATTGAGCAAGGTGAGCTGAAAATTATTGGCGGCCAGTGGCGTAGCCGTAAAATATCATTTCCTGCCGTTCATGGTTTAAGACCAAGTCCATCACGAATACGAGAAACGCTATTTAGCTGGTTAATTCCTACTTTACCAGCCAGTAACTGTCTTGATCTTTTTGCTGGCAGTGGTGCACTTGGGTTTGAAGCTCTGTCCAGAGGTGCAAACAGAGTTACCATGGTCGAGCAAAATCAGCTTGTTGTTAGGCAGCTTCTAACTAATAAAGAGCTATTAAATGCTGACGGCCTTAACGTTCTGAAAATGGATGCCCGATCACTATCTAAGATAGATGGATGTTTTGATATTGTCTTTTGTGACCCGCCTTTTAATCAGGGCATTGCACAACCCCTTATTGAAGACTTACACAAATCTAAATTATTAAAGCCGTCAGCAAGGCTTTATCTTGAAACTGAAAAAAATCTAACAACCTTATCTTTACCCAATAACTGGACATTGTTAAAGGAAAAAACTGCCGGTGATGTACGTTATCGTCTTATTGATGTTGGTGAGCGCTAACACTCTTGTAACAGCCCTATTTTATAGACATCATACCGATGTGTTTTTCCAGGAACCTTATAATTAGGCCTCTGATCAGCAAGTGGTAAGGCCCAACAGGGTCTTTTTACAACAACGCTGTCGGTTGCTGCTGCTATCGCTGATTTCAGTAATTCAGATTCATTCGAAGAAGTTCCAGGAAATGCTCGAAATAGCTGCATACCTTTATTAACTTTCGCATGTTTACGATTCTGATCATGGGGATACATAGGATCAAGGTAAATGACATCTGCCTTCTTGGTTGCTAATACAATTTCTGCTTGACTGTTTATTAACTGTATATTGTTCGCAATTTCTCTTAACCAACCCTCACCCTCGTTTGCTCTTGCAAGTCCATCAGCCAGTAACTCACTCAATACAGGATTTTGTTCGATACATAAAACCTGACAACCGAGCCCGGCTAAGACAAAGGCATCTTGTCCTAAACCTGCAGTAGCATCAATAATCGTTGGTCGATTGCTTTGCTTAATCCCACAAGCTCGACTCAACGGAAGTTTTCCTTTACCTTTATGTTTATGCCTGTATGCCGATTTTCCTTTACTAAAGTCAACATACACAGCACCCATTTTTTTATCAGTTTGATGAATAAGTTTTAACGTGTCAGCTTCATAAAGTATTGCAAACTCATAATCTGAAGCTTGATTACTATCAATAATCGGCAACGATAATTTTTCAGCCAAAGCTTTCGACTGTTGTCGGCTTTGTTCAGCGTCCTTTTTATCACTTACAATGACCGCTATTGTTTTCATCATCGGCTCAGTTATTTTTTGATATACCTTGTTGCACTAATAAAGGCTCTACAGAAGGTTCTCGTCCCCTGAAGTTAACAAATAAAGCCATTGCCTCTTTTGACCCGCCTTGGGATAGTATTTCCTTTAAAAAATGTTCACCGCTCTTTTTGTTGAAAATTCCTTGTTCTTCAAAATATGACCAAACATCTGCAGACAATACTTCAGCCCACTTATAGCTGTAGTAACCTGCTGCATATCCTCCGGCAAAAATATGTGAAAATCCATTTTCAAAACGATTCCACTCTGGAGGCTGCAATACTGAAACCTGATCACGAACCGATTTCAAAACTTTAGATATACTGTTTTCATTTTCATCCGAAGCTGAATATTCCAAATGTAATCGAAAATCAAAAAGTGAAAACTCTAATTGTCGAAGCATCTGCATGGCAGCCTGAAATTGTCTGGCATCATTAAGTTTTTGTAAAATACGCTCGCTAAGTGGCTCTTTGGTATCTACATGGCGTGCCATCAATGATAACGATTCTTTTTCATAGCAAAAGTTTTCCATAAACTGGCTTGGTAGCTCAACAGCATCCCAGGCAACACCGTTAATACCAGAGACTTGTATCTCATCGATTTGAGTCATTAAATGGTGTAATCCATGACCAAATTCATGAAACAAAGTAACAACTTCATCATGGGTAAATAATGCCTGCTTATCGCCAATAGGCGCATTGAAATTACAGGTTAAATAAGCAACCGGTAATTGTAATATTTCATCACTTAACAACATCCTATCTCGACAGCTGTCCATCCATGCACCACCTCTTTTGTGACTGCGAGCATAGAGATCGAGATAAAAACTACCAATTTTTTGATTTTCGTTACTCTTATCTACTATATATATATCAAAAAACTGAACATCCTCATGCCACTTATCGATATCATTTCGTTCCTTGATTTCGACATCATATAAACGACTGGTGATTTCAAAGAGGCCTTCTAATACTTGATTTTCTGGAAACCAGGGCCGTAATTCCTCTTGTGAAATATCATATTTTTGCTCTCTCAACTTCTCACTATAAAAAGCAACATCCCAAGGTTTAAGTTCCGTCACACCGTCTATCTGATTGGCATATTGAGTAAGCGCTTCTAACTCTTGCTTGCCTTTTTCTAAACTGTAACCAGCTAATTGTTCCAAAAAATTGATGACTTGCTTTGGATCCTTAGCCATTTTTTTAGCAACGGAATATTCTGCATAGTTTTTAAAGCCAAGTAACTCTGCCATTTCATGTCGCAAGGCCAAAGTTTCTTTAATGATCGGTGCATTGTCCCAGTTAGAGTGTTCAGGTTGCTGATCAGAGGCTCGTGTTGAGTAGGCTTTGTACATCTTTTTGCGTAGAGCTATATCTTTTGCATAAGTCATTACCGCTAAATAACAAGGAATATCTAAAGTCAGTAAATATCCTTCCTGATCTTTCTCTTTTGCCGCGGCTTCGGCTGCTGCTAATGCCGAATCAGGTAGCCCCTCCAAGCCAGATTTGCCAGTAAAATGTTTTGACCAAGCCATGGTTGCATCAAGCACATGATTACTAAATTGCGAACCCAATTCTGAGAGACGACTTTTTATTTCACGAAAACGCACTTGATCGTTTTCTTCTAAATCAACACCCGCTAAACGAAAATCCAGTAAGTCATCATCTATAATTTTTCTCTGGATAGCTGTTAATTGATTATTAGCAGCGACCTGCTGATAAGCTTTATATAAATCCTTGTTTTGCCCAAACTCTGAAGAGTATTCAGAAAGTAGTGGCAAACAGGCATCATGCTGCTCTCTAAATTCTTTACTATTTACAACAGCATTGATATGACCAACTGGGGACCAAAGCCGGGACAGCTTGTCTCCTTGTTTTGCTAAAGGCTCAATGGTATTTTTCCAGTTATGACTATTCACTGTCGAAAGCAGTGATTTTAGGTGCTGACGGTTTTCGTTTAACTGCTTTTCAACAGCAACTTTAATATGTTCATGTTTAATGCTTGAAAAAGCAGGTAAAATAGTATCTTCGAGTAGCGGATTTGTCATTTTGATTATAATATCCAAATATTGATTTTTCGTTATTTATATTTATTGTGTGGCAGTTTATCGCAAAAATAAGGATCTCTAAAGTGAGCATTGAAGAATTTGACTATATTGCCCTAGGTGGCGGAAGTGGGGGCATTGCATCGGCGGCGCGTGCTGCACAAAACGGAGCCAAGGTTGCTCTTGTCGAATACAAAGAACTAGGTGGTACCTGCGTTAATGTAGGTTGTGTTCCTAAAAAAGCCATGTGGTTTGCTGCTCAAATTGCCGACACCCTAGAACTTGCCGGTGACTATGGCTTTGATATAACCAACAACGGTCTAAATTGGACAACTCTCATTGCAGCCCGTGATCATTATATCAGCAATATTCATAAGTTTTATGATGGATATCTGGAGCGTTTAAATATCAAGCATATCCAAGGCTTTGGTTGTTTCGTAAATGAAAATACACTAGAGGTTAATGGGAAGCACTATAGCGCGCCGCATATCGTTTTAGCGCCCGGTGGCAAACCAACTATCCCCGACATTCCTGGAGCTGAATACGGTACTGATTCCGATGGCTTTTTTGCTCTTGACCACTGTCCTGAATCTTGTACCGTTGTTGGTAGTGGTTATATCGCAGTCGAACTTGCTGGCGTATTAAATTCCCTTGGTTGCAAAGTGACTCAGGTAATTCGAAAGGCATCAGTTTTAAGAGAATTTGATACCATGTTAAGCGAAGAAGTCTTCTTAGCAATGGAAAACTCAGGTATTAATATTGTTATTGATAGTACACCTGAAAAAGTAACCATTAATGAGGACGGACAACCTGTACTCCATACGACTAAAGGTGAATTACCAGCAACGGAAACACTCCTTTGGGCAATTGGACGCACACCTCAAGGTGACGCTCTCAACTTAGGTGCAGCTGGCCTATCAACTGATGAGCGCGGATTTATTCAAACTGATAAATTTCAAAATACGGTAACGAACGGTATTTATGCAGTTGGTGATATCACTGGTCGTGCACAGCTAACACCTGTTGCAGTAGCTGCAGGGCGTCGTTTAGCAAGCCGTCTTTTTGACAATCAAACAGATCTTCATCTTGATTATAGCGTCATACCTACAGTTGTATTTAGTCACCCACCAATCGGTACAGTTGGAATGACAGAACAACAAGCTAATGACGAATACGGTGAAGATAACATTAAAGTTTACAAGTCTCGTTTTACACCGATGTTTAGTGCCTTAACATCATATAAACAACCAGTATCAATGAAATTAGTGACTACTGGTGATGAAGAAAAAGTTGTTGGTTGCCACCTTATCGGACTCGCTGCTGATGAAATGTTACAAGGTTTTGCCGTTGCAATTAAAATGGGCGCCACCAAAGCTGATTTTGACAATACTGTTGCTATTCACCCCACTAGTTCTGAAGAACTAGTAACGATGACATAAGTGAGACTTTCATGACCATTAGACATTTTCAAGAGTTTACACCTTCATTAGCTAAGGGCGTGTATGTCGATAAAACCGCCCTAGTAATCGGCGATGTAGAAATTGGCAAAGATAGCTCTATCTGGCCTATGACTGTGATCAGAGGTGATGTGCAATCCATAAGAATCGGTGATTGCACTAGTGTTCAAGATGGTAGTGTTTTACACGTTACACATAGAGGCCCACATAACCCTGATGGCTATGCTTTAAATATTGGCAATAATGTTACTGTTGGGCACAAAGTCACATTACATGGCTGTCAAATTGATGATTGTTGTTTATTAGGAATGGGCTCTATTGTCATGGACGGTGCCCACATTCAAGAGCTTGTTATTCTTGGTGCTGGTAGCCTTGTACCTCCAGGGAAAGTTCTTGAGAGTGGCTATCTATGGGTAGGCTCACCCGTAAAAAAAATTCGACCTCTTACTGATCAAGAAAAAGAGTTTCTTCCTTACGCTGCTGATGGATATGTAAAACTTAAGGAGCAATATTTAAACCTAGGATCTTCAGTTGACCGGCTCTAAATTATGATTATGTACTTTATAACAGCAACTTACAGAAGGATTAGTATTCATCCATGGAGTGAGTTTGCCTACGCATTTGATTGCACGTTTTTTAGACTCATTCCCACACAGGTAACCAGATCACTAATGGTGGTCTATCTGAAGACTACTACTTGAATAAGAATGGATATAAACATATTGATGCCTCAAAGTAATACATGGTTCATAAAATGAACGATTGTCAATAGCACAAGAACTAGCCACAGCTTTACTCGGGTACGCTCTTGCTATTATTGCATAATTAGTTGAATGCTATATCCCGGTCAGATCTATAAAACCAAGTTTACCAAGGTTATAGCTCAAACAGGAATAACAACCTAACAATCAATTTCATTTGAGTACATGGCATCAATTGAACCGCAGACTAATTCGTCTGGCTTATAAGCAATTGATGTATCCTTATTTGTATAATTAAGGGTATACAAAAAATGGCGCATACAGGCTAAACGGGCACGCTTTTTATCATCAGATTTGATCACAGTCCATGGTGCATCAGCCGTATCTGTATTGAAGAACATAGCTTCGCGAGCACTCGTATAGTCATCCCACTTATCTAAAGAATCTACGTCAACAGGGCTTAATTTCCACTGTTTAACAAGATCATGTTTCCTAGAATGAAAACAACGTAATTGTTCCTGACGGGTTACTGAAAACCAATATTTGAATAAAATCGTATCTGAATTAACGAGCATTCGCTCAAAGACAGGTGCCTGACGCATGAATTCCAAATGTTGATGCTTAGAACAAAAGCCCATCACTATCTCAACACCAGCGCGGTTATACCATGAGCGGTCAAATAAAATCATTTCTCCTTTCGTCGGTAGGTGTTTCACATAACGTTGAAAATACCACTCTCCTAGTTCTCTTTCAGTAGGCTTTTCTAGAGCTACGACCTTTGAAACACGAGGGTTTAAGTGCTCTGTAAACCTTTTGATTGTGCCGCCTTTACCAGCAGCATCTCTACCTTCAAAAATACTGATTATCTTTATTTGTTCATCTTTAAGCCATTTCTGAACTTTTAATAATTCAATTTGTAATAAACGTTTTTCTTTTTCGTATTCAGCAATTTTTATTTTTACAGCATAAGGATATTTATCCGCCTTATGACTAATTCTAAGTAAATCTCTTGCCGAGGTAAAAGTTGTGGAATTCATTACCTTGTTGGAATCAGTCAGTTCAACTAGGCGTTTCTTGGCCGCTGCTTTTGTCATTGTGGCAGCTCTTGGTGTTCTGGGTGCTACGACGTTTGTAGTCGTCATTTCATATTCCTTTTAAATAAAATGATTAAATAGATTCTGTGGCCAATATATATAGAGATGGTGTTAATGTCGTTGTTCTAAAACAGTATATACCTATTATCATGCTGATTGGCCAAACCACTCAATATATTGGCAAATTTGTCAGGCTATTACTAACAATGTAATCACCAGCATTACAGGCTAACAGCATCACTATCAACTGTAGCCCTCATCAATCT
>JAAGZM010000589.1 GCA_024206355.1 Gammaproteobacteria bacterium
GGTGAAGCTAACCTTTTTGTTTTGGCTGGCGCACCATCTCAAGCGGTAACTATAACGTTTGTTTTAACTGCGTATTCTTTCGGACAGACTGCCATAAGAGCTGGTAACTTTGCTAGCGGCTCAAAAATAATCCTAATACTTGCTAATGGTGTCGAGGGTAAAGCAAACGGCGGTAGCGGCGGTAAAGGTGCGGATGGCGCAGAAAACACAAGCACACCACCGCCAAACAACGCAGGCAACGGGCTAAATGGCGGGACTGTTTACGATGCGCAAGGCGTAGACACTGATATATATTTTAGTGGCTCTACTCCGTCGGCAGCATATCCAACAGCAGACGGATATATTTTTGCACCTAATGGCGGCGATGGTGGGTTTAATGCGTTTCAAGTTGGGCCTGTTAATTGGCTTGGTGGTAGCGGTGGCGATGGTGGTAATGGTAGATTGCCGGGTACAGGTGGGCCTGCTGGAGCTATTGATGGCGGCATAAGTGGCGCTGGTTCAAACGGTAATATAAACGATACTGGCGTAGGCTGGGGTCAAGACGGCGTTGACAATGACGCGTCCAAAGGCTTGGCTGGTAGCGGTATAATCGACAGCGGCGCGGCTAATGTGGTATTATTTGGAGCAACAGCCGCTAGATATGTAAACGGGAATGGTGATCACTAATGTCTGATATAGAAAAAATTACTTTAAAACTACAAGAGATACAAGCGGACATTGAATCTCTAAGGCGTGAAGTAAAAAAACAAGAGCCGCAAAAAGTAGGGAAAGTTACTATTGATGTTGACGCTATTGTTGTGCAAGCTGTTAATGAATGCAAAAATATATTGTCACCAATTAAAGCCCAGCAAACAAAAGCAAAAAAAGAAAATAAAGATGCTATTGAGAAACTTTCAAACCGCATTAATGACATATTAAAAGCACAGGAAGACATGATCAAAAAAGACAAAGTTTTAATTGATGATGACATTCAAAAAAACATTGACTTAATTAATTCTAAAATAGTTAGCGATAAAAAAGACAATAAACAAGATATAGAGAATCTTTCAAGTGATATTGTTGAGCTATTAAAAGCACAAGAAGATAAGTTGAAAAACGAAAACACCATTATCAAAGATGAGCTAACAAGTAAAGTTTATGAACTAACAAAAGAAAATAAAAAACTAAATAGCACATTAACAACATACAAAGATGAGCTAGAAGAAATAAAAATTAAGATAAATTCACATTCAGAAAAAAACAAAAATCATTTTGATGTACAATTGAAAGAGCTTTTAAAATTAAGTGAATCTTTTTCAAATCAAAATAAAAATAATCGTATTTTATTTAGTGTACAGTCAAGCGAGTTAAAAAAACACTCTAAAAAAACCGATAATATAAAAAATGATTTATATAAAAAAATCAACTCATTATCTAATGATATAAATAATTATATTGATGTAGCAATAGATGAAAAAGTAAACGTTAATTTTGTAAACAACCTATACAGGAATAAATAAAAATGGCTAGTATAACATTGACAGGCTCACTACTTGATCCAGATGGGTTTGTTTCAATTGGCGATCAAGTAAGATTTACACATAAATCAAACACAGGTAGCACCATAAAAAGCGCTGTCTCAGTTATAACTATACCGCCAAGCGGTAACTATAACATAACGCTACAATATGGAATCGTGCGCGTTGAGTACAAAGATATTTTAACAGGTGTTTATAAAGATGTTGGAGTGGTTACAGTAAACCAAGATAACCCAGCAACAACATTGCCTGAGTTGCTTAATGCTGCCGTTCCACCATCAAGTCAAGAAATGATAGAGTTTCAAGCTATCCTAGCTGATTGCGTACAAGAAGCGAATAACGCATCTCAAAGCGCCGCAGAAGCAGAGCAAGCAGTTGTAGATATTGAAGCGTTAACAGGCCAACAAACAACAACGGAACTAATTAACAGTTCAACCTCTTACGATGCCGACAAGGTGCTAGAAACATCAGGTTTTAACGCGGCAGGTGACGGATGCGCAGGGAAATGGAAACAGAACGGAGTAACAGGTCAAACCCCAAGTCAAACGCCAGCGCAAACAGGAAAAGCAACCTTTAATGATGGCAATGGCAATCAATGGGAGCTTGTAAGAGAAAAAAATGACATACACTTGTCAAAACTAGGAGCCAAAGAAGGTGATGATATAACTGACATATTCAAGGCGGCAGTTTCAGAAATAGCGAATAATGGTGGAAAAATAAAGCTACCTTATGCGCTAGAAGATAACCCATGTAAAATAAGCTCAACAGTAACAATAAGAAGTGATGTTACCGTTTATGGGGAAAGTGTATTCAACTCATGGTTAAAACAAGAAGATAACGCTAACACAAACTTACTAAACGCACAAAATAGAGATAATAATTGCTTTAGAGATTTTAGCGTTGACTTAAACGGATCAAATAACACAGCAGGGAACAGCATAAATGCGGGGGACTGCACCAAATTAAAACTAATAAACCTTAGTATTAAGGACGCAATAAAAAATATAGTTTTAATCCAAGACTGCACTGATTTTAATATGAGTAATGTAAGTGCTTACGGTGGTGGTTATTATCCTGATGACAACAGGGGGTATGAATTAGCGGGAGTTGAAAACTTTAATATTAAAAATATATCTACAAAAGATTACACCGGCGCAGGTATTAACTTGAGCAGATGCAATAACGGTGTTTTGTCAGGGCTTAATTTTACTAGAGACTTCTCGCAAGGGTTTACAAATGGGTTTGCTGGCGTCAGATTCTCTAATAGTAGCTCAAATATAACGCTAGGAGATTTTTATATTGA
>JAAGZM010000590.1 GCA_024206355.1 Gammaproteobacteria bacterium
CAGCTATTAATTTTCTACTGCAATTTTTAAAAACTGTTTTTTTTGTGCTCTCGCATAGAATGTCAACGTATTGCATGTAATCCCATGCGTCGGGCGGCATACCGGCAATACAGAACATTGCATCTTGTTTTGTAAAAGCTGGCCTCCCGCCTCTGCCCTCGCCATTTATCGGGGCCGGTGAGTCAGCTGACAGCATTGTTCCGATTTTTTCTTTATTCACCTTCAATCCTCTTTTAATTGCCAAAATTTACAAAAATCCCTGCCCCTGCTTTTTTTCTTGCCTTTGCTGCAATGCCAGGAACCCCAGGCTTCAAAACTTCGCTTGCATGATTTACACCCTTCTTTGTTGCGGATTTCGCGCCTTTCTAGCAAATAGCAGTTTTTTTCTGGGTCACCGTTCATCATCGTTTAAATCTCTAAATTAATGCCATATTTTATTAGTGTGTTTGTTATCCATTCGGATTTTACTCCGCATAATTCAGCATGAGGCATCTCATTTGTTAAATACCGTCTTGCATTCCTCGCCTCTTTTTTGTCAAACAAATCCATTATTGCCTGCGCTATAATCTCATACATCAATGATCCCTCGGGTGATTTTGGG
>JAAGZM010000591.1 GCA_024206355.1 Gammaproteobacteria bacterium
AGAAGCTTTCAATGATTCGTGATCAGAGTTCATAAATTGTTTTTGTTTCCATAGTTAACGCAATACTATTTCAGAATGCATAGAAAATTCAAGCACGAATTGCTCGAAGTCTCTATTGGTTTGTATCAGATTGTGTAGGAAATTGCGTGAAGGACTAGTTATTCATCTCTTCAATACGGATTTTCCAAAGGGCTGGACCTGTTTGGTGAACAGACTCACCGTTACAATCAACTGCAACTGTTACCGGCATATCTTTTACTTCAAATTCGTAAATTGCTTCCATCCCAAGATCTTCAAATGCAACAACACGTGCCTTTTTAATAGCTTTAGAGACCAAGTATGCCGCACCACCAACTGCCATTAAATAAACAGCCTTGTGTTGGGCAATACTTTTGCAAGTATCCGAGCCTCGTTCTGATTTGCCAATCATTCCGAGCAACCCAGTTTTCTCAAGCATCATGTCGGTGAACTTATCCATACGAGTCGCTGTAGTTGGACCAGCAGGACCCACGACCTCGTCACCAACAGCATCAACAGGGCCGACGTAGTAAATAAATTTATCGGTAAAATCAACACCATTAGGCATAGGCTCGCCATTCTCAATTAATGCAGCAATACGTTTATGAGCCGCATCACGACCAGTAAGAATAGTTCCTGAGAGTAGTACAGTTTCGCCAGGCTGCCACTTGATAACATCATCTCGTTTCAATGTATCAAGATTAACCTGTCGAACATTATCTCCAACTTCCCAGCTAATTTCTGGCCAGTCTTCAAGTGATGGAGTTTTAATATCTGCAGGCCCACTACCATCAAGCATAAAGTGCAAGTGACGAGTTGCTGCACAGTTTGGAATCATTGCCACTGGCTTTGAAGCTGCATGGGTAGGGTAGTCTTTTATCTTAACATCAATAACAGTAGTCAATCCGCCAAGACCTTGAGCGCCAATACCTAATTTGTTTACTTTATCGAACAACTCTAATCTGAGCTCCTCAACTTTGTTCTCTGCGCCTTTATCTTGAAGCTGGTGAATATCAACAGGGTCCATTAATGACTCTTTTGCAAGCAACATAGCTTTTTCAGCCGTACCGCCAATACCTATACCGAGCATTCCAGGAGGGCACCAGCCTGCACCCATCTTTGGAACAGTCTCAAGTACCCAATCGACAATAGAGTCACTTGGATTGAGCATCACAAACTTAGACTTATTTTCAGAACCTCCACCTTTAGCTGCAACAGTAATATCTAACGTATCACCGGCAATAAGCTGGGTATGAATAACCGCTGGCGTATTATCTTTCGTATTACTTCGCGTACCGGCAGGATCTGCAACAATAGATGCGCGCAACGGATTTTCAGGATGACTATAAGCACGACGAACACCTTCATTGATCATATCGTCTAATGTCATTTCGCCATCAAAAGAAGTTTTCATTCCAAGCTTAACAAACACAGTAACAATACCAGTATCCTGACAAATAGGACGATGTCCTGTTGCTGACATCCGAGAATTAATCAGAATTTGGGCAATCGCATCTTTCGCTCCCTGACTCTGCTCTTTCTCATAAGCTTCTGTCATCGCATCAATAAAATCTTTCGGATGATAATAAGATATATATTGCAACGCATCAGCAACACTGTCGATCACATCATTTTGTTTAATAATAGTCATGATTATTCCGCATTCCAGCTCTTAGATTCAGTACTTACACTTTAGTATTGTTTCCATCTAACCTCAAGGTTCTTTGTGAAGATTTGTTATAAATTATATGGGTACTTCGGTGATGCTTAGTATGAACATGATTGGTTCTGTCGCTTCCAGTTATTCAGGTAGCAATAAATCACATTTTCTCTCTTTGCTATTCTGCCAACGCATAGAACAACTCAGCTGGAGTTTTTGACATTCCCGCCTGATCTGCTTCAAAGGATTTGCTTCAAAGTAAAGGATGATGATTTATTATTGTCTTGATGTTTTACAATATCATTATACAAAGATTTTTCC
>JAAGZM010000592.1 GCA_024206355.1 Gammaproteobacteria bacterium
TTATTTTAGTGCCATTGCTCTTTCTTCAGTAGCCACTTTTTCAAGTTGACTAATTGCCCATGCAATAAGCCCTGCCAGCAATGGTTCGGTAAATTCTCCATTGCTATGGCCAAAGAGAATTTGTAGCAATGAAATGACTAACAATAGTCCACAACTGATCATTGCTGCACCACCCCAACCTACCCATGTTCTTCTTAGTAGATAGATGAAAGAAGCATAAAAATAGATTTTTAGTAATAAGGCTTCACCGTTAGCCCAGGGATTTCCTTTCATCAGGCCTGAAAATGGTAGCCAGAGATACTCGTTATATGGTGTTGCTGATACCAAGGGAGTAATCAGCGTTAAAAATATAGCAATAACCAGTGCCTTAGTAAGTCCCCTCTGTAAGTTGTCCGTTGGTAAGGATGCAAAAAGAGCAAAAGCACATAGGGCTGATAGTAAATCATTGACGGTTATTAAATTACCTCTAACGAGTATTTCAAGAGCTAATATATAGAAGACAAATTTTAGTATTCTGAATCTTGGTAGATGATCAAATGGGGATCTAGTGAGTAGATAAAAGAAGACTAACCAGCCAATAGTATCCCTGATAATAATAGTTATGCTGAGTTCAGGCTGTTTCATTAATGGGGCGACAGCAGCAATAATTGACTTTGTACTAAATAAGGGGATAAAAGGAAATAAACGCCAAGCAACCCAAAGCAATGCAAGTATTAAAGGTATTGTTATTTGTGACCAATCCATGGGAGTTGCTAGTTCATTAGGTATGTGATTATGAGAATATTGTTTGATTGAATGGGCGAGCATCATACCTGAAAGTATGCCTATGCAGTTATACCAGGCGTCAGAGGCAGTTGGTATTCTTGCGGGTAGGTAAAACTGCAGATATTGGAGGATAAAAGCAAGAAGAGCGCCTGCAATAAATAAAATACTGGAGAGATACAGTAATCTCCTAGTGGTTGATAGTGCCATTATTGAAACAAAACCATAGGGAACAAATAGCAATATGTTGGCGACGATATCAGCTCTTGTGGTGCGATATGAATTATCAACTAGCCAGTTAAATAAAAGACTGGAAGGGATTAGATCGCCTGAAAAGCGAAAAGGGTACAGTGAGCCATAACTGATCAAAATAACAAACAGTAATAAAATGTATCGCATATCTGTTCCCTGATGTGATTACTGACTATTGGTTAAACTCCAGTAAGAATAGCCTTATGAGCGGTTTATTGAAGAGTTCAGTATCAATTAAATAAGAATTTTAGCTTTTATTATCGGTAATCGCAATTTGAAACTATTAGCCTTCGCCATCAAGTTATGGTAAATGTGCCTTTATAAGTTATAGATTAAATTCACGAATTCTTGAAAAAGAATGGGTATATACTGCTAAACAAGGTCGTAACAGGTAATAAGTAATGTCTTTTAGTCTTAGTTTAAAAAAAATGAGTTTTCGTATCTTACAGGGACCTATAAAGTTGTTAGTTAAGGCAACTGTACTGCCTGATGATCCCGTAAAAGAATTTGATATTGATATTGCCAAGCCTATTCATTATGTTATTTGCAACTATTCAGCCACTGATCTTAATGTACTTCATCGGTACTGTCTTAAAAGTGGCCTACCTTCACCTTTAAGTGCTGAAAATGATTGTGGTTACATATTTGTTCGAAAGAAACGTCGATTTTGGAATAGTACTTCTAACTATTCACGTCATCAGCCAAGACTGGCAAAACTTCTAGAAGATCAGCAAAACAATCCTGAAGATAAACCTCAGTTGCTTCCTGTGACTATTTCCTGGGGGAGAAATCCGGGTAAAGAAAAATCACTCTTTAGAATAATGCTGAGTAACACCTTAGGAAGTATTGGTTATTTACATAAAGCCGTGATTGTTTTGGCTTTGGGCAGTCATACTTTTATAACATTTGGTAAACCTCTATTGCTAGATTCAATTATTGAAGAGGCTGGTAGTAAAGATCATATGACTTTGAAATTGACAAGAATGCTGAGGCTTTACTTCCATAATCAAAAAACTGCGTCATTAGGTCCCAATGTTTATAGTCGGCGCACACTGATAAAACAACTGATTGCAAGAACGGAAGTGCAAGAGGTTATAGAAAGGGAGTCGAAAAAGAAAAAAATCTCTAATCAGGCAGCAGCTAAACTTGCAAAAAAGTACGCCAAAGAAATTACTGGGAACTACTCCTATTTCGTTATGCGAACTCTTGAAACTATTCTAGGCTGGGTTCTAAATCGAATTTATGATGGTGTAAAGGTCAGTAATGCTGAACGGATCAGAGGAGTAGCTAGAGACTATGAGCTCTTGTATGTGCCTTGTCATCGAAGCCACATGGATTACTTGTTAGTTTCTTACGTTCTATACAATCAAGGATTAGTTCCCCCTCATATTGCATCAGGTATCAATTTAAATTTTTGGCCTATTGGGCCTATTTTAAGACGGGCTGGCGCTTTCTTCTTGCGTCGTTCTTTCAGTGGAAACAAGCTGTATGCCGCTGTCTTTCATGAATACTTAAATGTTCTTTTCAACAAAGGCTATTCAGTTGAATACTTTCCCGAAGGTGGTCGCTCAAGAACGGGGAGATTATTACAGCCCAAGACAGGAATGCTTTCAATGACGATAGAAAATGTCTTGCGAGGAAGAAAGAAACCGTTGCTGCTAATCCCTGTTTATATTGGTTATGACAAGATAATGGAAGGAAATAGTTATCTTGGCGAATTACGCGGAACTGGTAAAAAGAACGAGTCGATTGGACAGTTACTTGGAGCTAGAAAAAAATTAAAACAATCTTATGGGCAAGTTTACGTTAACTTTGGTGATCCTGTTTGTATCGAAACATGGTTGGATGAAAATCAGAAAGATTGGCGTGTTAGTTTAGACAATATTGAAGAGCGCCCGAAATGGTTTACACCAAAAGTAAAACAGTTAGCTAATGATTTAATGAAGGGGATAAATGCAGCCGCAGCGGTGAGCCCCGTCACGCTAATTGCGTTAGTCTTATTGTCTACGCCAAGATATGCTATTGATAAATCAGAATTATTAAAGCAGATAGGACTGTATTTACAGCTTTTAAGAGAAGTGCCTTATAGTCCAGATTTAGCTATTCCTGAGGGTGATGAGGAAGATATACTTGAGGCAGCTGTTAAGCTAAATGCTGTACAAATTGCTAAGCAAGCAATGGGAGATATTGTCTTTTTCTCCGAGGATACTGCTGTCTTAATGACCTATTACAGAAATAATATAGTTCATTTGTTTGTTTTGCCTTCTTTGGTTGTTAGTTGTTTTCGATATGAAAGAAGTTTAGAACTCAAGAATTTGAAAGATAAATGCTTAATGTTATATCCGTACCTGCGAAATGAATTGTTTTTACACTGGAATGAAGAAGAATTTAATGAGGCACTAGCTCAATGTGTAGAATTTATGATTAGCAAAAAATTGCTTATTGAGAAAGCGAATATGTTATGGCGTCCTGAAGAGAGTTCATCAGAGATCAGAAGATTTATGTTGTTAAGCGAATGCATGCAAAACATGCTAAAGCGGTTTGCTATTGTTTTAACACTATTGGGCAGACGCACGGAAATGACGACTCAATTTACAAGGCGCGATTTGGAAAATAGTAGTCAAAAACTTGCAGAGCGCGTTGCAATTTTATATGACATTAATGCTCCAGAATCTTTTGATAATAAGATTTTTGCTTCTCTTATAGCTATTCTAAGAGAGCAGGGGGCTATAATTACAAATAAAGATGGGTCACTACATATTGGTAATGAAATAAAAGGTCTTCACCAAACCATTATCTCGATGTTACCTTTTTCAGTACAACAACAATTGCAACAGGTGATCAAGGAAGCTTAAACCACTACCCCGGTCTCCCATCAATACGTCTTTTCGATAGAATGGGAATGTAGCGCCACAAGAAAATAGCATAAGCAACAATAAAAAATATAAAGCTTAGTGTTAGGCTGATTGCAGGTGATAAAATTTGAAAGGCACTCAAAGGGGAGCGAATAAGCCCTGCGATTATCATTAATACAAATGCCCAACGCATTGAAGATAATGTTTGCAATTTCCTTCCGGTGTGTCCCAGAGATACTCTAGATATCATTGCTAGTATTAGTCCACCAACTGTTCCCACTGTAAAGCTATGAAGTGCTTGGCTTGCTGTTACATCAA
>JAAGZM010000593.1 GCA_024206355.1 Gammaproteobacteria bacterium
GTGAACTCTGAGTCTAACGCTGACTGATCATTTGTACAAACTCGATCTAGCCGATTCCGACCCCTTCATTTTCAGGTAGGCGCAGTTGAATGGTCTCTGGAAAACTGAATTGATGCTGGAAAGTAAAGCCTACATGCGGGCCGTCGCCTGGCTCAACATAGGCCTGATCAGCAGGGTACCAGCGATCTTCACGTGCTTCAATCGGGCGGTGCTCCACCTCAAAATCAACCAGGCTATCATCAGTTAACGAATCAATAAAATTACTATAAAACCCCAGGGTTTCTGCCTGACCTAGCAATAGGGTCTCGCTATCATTATTTCGGGCAACAATCAGGTCACCACCGGCCAGGGTCACTTTACGCCCACTGTCGTAGATATTGACACCGACAAAAGCCCGCTCTTCCCCCAATGCGATATTCGCCTGAATATCCGTTTGCATGCCGATTTCAATGGGATCATATCCGTCACTCTTTGAATCACTATCGCTGCATGCTGCCAGCAAATAGCCCCCCATCATAACTATCGCAATACCTGGCCAATTTTTCATTTCACTTCCCTCATTGACTAATCCTCTATGTTCATTTTAATTCTATCAGTTTTTAAAACTTACCCATCTCACAAATATTACTTTATGGCTTTATTGTTAACCATGCCCTTTTGCAAGTTAAGCTCATTTTTACTATCAGCTTCATGCAGTATTTTCACTAAAACATAGTCCCAATCTTTGGCCATCCACATCTTTGTGATTTTGTTATTTTTGTCTCTTACTCGCTCTATGACTATCGTGTCCAAATTCCCCAGTTCTGTTTTTAAAACTTCATCCTTCACATATTGAAAACGATAGGTTTTTAATCGGCCACGGTTGGATACAATATATTCTGACAGAGGATATTTTGAACCAAATTTTTGTAGATCAAGACGAATCTGCAGTTGGTAGTTAAGTGCATCATAAACTCTGTTAGGCGCCTCAATAGTTTTTGATTTCTTACCATTTTTTTCACTATAGGTGGATGTATGCTGGCTAGCATCAAAGCTAACACGGTATTTTTTTCCTGCTGCTGTAATCTTGCGGTGATAATCATATTGAATAGGAATGATATTATCGTCTACCAGTGTAAAGTTTGAGCTTTCACTGATACTCGACATCATGGCTTTACCTACTTGTTTTAACTGATAACCCTCACCATTTTTTTTAAGGGTACGTACGCTTTTTAGTTTGATCTTAGCAATCTTGCTTTGATAGTAGAGCTCGTACGGCAGTAACTCTTCAGCCTGTAGCGATACAATTGAAAATAGCATTGTAACTATGCTCAGACAGGCTATTTTAGTTAGATAAAACTCACATATTGATTTTTTGATATTATTCACCTCTTTTTCACTTCTTATTCTTCGTTAACCGGCCCATGAATTTTTGGCTCATGAATTTTTCTTAAACCCTTATAACGGGAAAAAAACATCTCAATCTCAAAATAAATGGATGCTACGCCGTCAAAGTCATTCTCACGTGGAAAAGCCAATTCCGGGCTGGCACGAAAAAAAAGCCAATCTTTATACAGCAGACGTTGCCACTCTATTTTCAACCAGTAGTTTTTGGCTCTAAAATTGGGTTCACTCTCGGCCGTTGCGGCAATTTGGTACTCCATTGCATTTTTTTTGTTGATAGATTGATAGACCGAAAAACCCTGATAATGCTCCCAGGCCTTGGTTTCATCCAGATACTTGGCTGAAGAGGCACTACGAAACAAAAAGTCTTCTGCAAACGGACGGTAAATATCAAAATCACTCTCTGAACCCCAGCTATCAACACGGTAATAGAATAGTGTTTGTCGAAAATAGGTACTCCACTGCTCTCCCCAATCATCCAGTCGGCGCACACGAACACGCACATAGGGGTTGAGTGGCAGTTTTAGCCGCATACCCAAATCCAGGTTGGGCTGCCAGCGCCTCTCTCGATTGGGCTCAAAACGCAGGCCTGCCACGGCTTCTGATTCTGCATCATCACCCTCAATAGTGCCGGTACCAATATTTCGAAACTTATCATCCAGATCGTCAAAATCACCCGGGCTACTATCAAAGAAAAGCTTCATCTTCCTTTTGCTGCTTGGCAGATCAACACGCACCTTCATATCAGTCTCAAATTTGTGATCTCCTCGCTCAGTAAAACGCTGTTTCATACGAAATCGGGCATAACTTTTATTAATAGTCAGATCATCATAGGAATCTCTGGCCACATAGCGATCGATAGCCAAGGCTGATTCATAAACTACATCGGAGAGGTTATCATGTTGTAGCTCCATCCACTGGGCGCTGGAGACAGCCCAACTTTTGTTCTCAAGCGTTAAAGTAGCAGGTTCTTGCTCGCTACTTTTAATCACGCTTGCTTCTATTGAGCTGGAGGCAACTAGTATGGAGCTCTTCTGGTTTGCTGAAGACAATAGCTCGAATGAATTTATGGGTGTGAAGACTGGAAACGTTTCAGACGAGGCTGTATCTGCAATGAATAGACTCTCTTCTTCAGAATAGACCGGCAGAGAATGGCCCAAGCCCTGGATAGCCAAAAAAATTTGCACGATACGGCTCAGCAGAGACACTATGCTTTTTTGAGGGATTCTAGTTGCCATTATTAATCAAATTGATAACTGTGCTGCTCAGATTTTGATAAGAAGCCTATTATGATGTCTTAGTGTGAATTATAACAACTATCCATTTGGTGTATGGGATTACGTATTTCACTGGGCTATTTTACTTCTACTTTTGAGTTCTGCGTATCCTGTACATTGCCTATAAGGATGTAGGCACTTAGGATTTGCCAGGAGCAAACTCCTGCCATGAGACTGCGGCATATATAACCAGAGATGGTTGGTATGCAGATAATGCAGGGTGTCAGCGCCGTGAATCCATGGAACGGCAGGGGCAATTATCTGTCCGTACATGACCTGTCCCTCCTGATTATTCGATCGTCTTGATTTCCTTGACTATTTCACGAGAGCGTGTGCGCTGCTTGGGTCGTATGCCACCGGTTCTCGATAATATGCCCGCAACAGACCCATGATTTCTATTAAAGAGTTGCGCTCACTGCTGTCCCGTTAACTTAATTTTATTTTGGTGTAGCTGGCGAAATACCGGGGAGACAGAGTGATTGGTGTTTTGGGGACATGAATATCAATAGCATTCCCCCGTCATTCCGGCGCAGGCCGGAACCCAGTGGTTTCA
>JAAGZM010000594.1 GCA_024206355.1 Gammaproteobacteria bacterium
CGACTTGTTAATCCCTCAGGCATTTTAATAACCCATCCAGCTGGCACTCTAACTTTTTGTGCTAAACCACCATCTTGGTTTTCGCCTAGTCCACAACCATTTACTAAGACAGAATCTCCAGCCTTAAATTTTGGATCAGAAGATGCTTCAACAATACCAGCACAGTCTATTCCAGCATTGATAGGAAACTGTTTATAAATTTTCCCATTACCTGTTGCCCCTAAAGCATCTTTAAAATTGATACCAGAATACTCAATTTGAATCAAAACATCGCCAGCTGATAACTGATCATCATCCATCATTTCCAACTGGTGCTGGATACTCTTTTCTTCACGATGTACTCTACAGGCTAGAAAGGACATTAATTACTCCGAAAGCTTATGTTAAAAAGAAGTAACTATATCACAATTGAATGATGAAAAGAGACTTTTGAGATGAATTTGATAGAGAGCAAAACTACATCAGTATTGATGCGCCAATGGCGTGAATATTTCTAGACGCAAAGGCGTAATATTGCTAGGTAAAGTCAACCAGGGAAGAAATATCACTAGATCTACCACCGGTACTCAATATTGGAATATCCAAAAATTTGAGTATATAGCCAATCAATGATCTGCAATTTCATGCAGTAATCAAGTATACTTGCCAAATTCAATTCTATATCTGGACCAAACAATAAATGAGTACTTTTTCGCCTGAATCAATCAAAAGTTACCGTGACGATCTTGTCATTGAAACGACTTTTCGCAATCAGCCACTTAAGTTCAATACGACTTGGGGACTTTTTTCACCAAAAGCAATTGATGAAGGCTCAAAGTTATTACTTTCGCAGATAGATATTAATGAAGATGATGACTGCTTAGATATGGGGTGTGGTTATGGCATTCTAGGCATTGCTCTCTCAAAAATAGCCCACAAAGGAAAGACTCTACTTGTTGATAAAGACTTTGTAGCCGTTGAGTATTCAGAAAAAAATACTAAATTAAACAAACTAGATAATTGTCAAACTCGCCTTAGTAATGGCTTTAGTGCTATAAATAAAGATGAAAAGTTTTCTCTCATAGTGTCTAACTTACCGGCAAAAGTCGGTAACGAAATGCTGAGTCTCTACCTCCATGACGCCTATTATCACTTAAAACCAGGTGGAAGATTTGTTGTCGTCAACATCGGCGGGATCCGACACTTTATTAAACGTGGATTCAAGGAGATTTTCGGTAACCATAAGAAAATTAAACAGGGTAAGATTTACACTGTATCCCAAGCAATTCGTTAACAACCTCTGAATATATAGCCTCTAGTAATCTGTCCACAAAAGCTGTGGATAACTATGGGGATAATTAATAAAAAACTAACTAAATACCTTGAAAACAGTGTAATTCATACGGATTGTATGTTTTTTGAACAATTGATTTTTCTCTTATTTATCAATAGGTTACACTGTTTTTTAAGTGTATTGTTAGTTTTTAATATAAAAACCATGAATTGTCCCCAGAAAATAGCTCTGTCAAGCAAATTGTGGATTATTTTTATAATTTAATAAAAATATTTTCAAAATTTTCCATATTTTGTCTTGCAATTTAGAAAGTTGCAAGAAGGGACGATAAAAAAGTGATAGTAACCACTAACAGATTCTAGGTTTAATGATTGAAACTTATAATTAAACGCCAAATGTTATTTTATACAGCCTAATTTTGTGGATTTATTAAGTACTAATCGCCAAAGATACCAAGAAGCGCCTGAACGCCAAGGGCAGCTTCTCTGAAGTGCTTATATCAGTTCTATCTCATATATTAAGAATATTCAAGGGTTCAAAGGTTTCAACAGCCTGCTTCGCCTCTTCGGCTTGAGCTTGATGATTACTAAACTCAACAAAGTCATACAGTTTTCGATCGGCAAGATGAGAAGGCGCAACATTTTTAATGCTACCAAAAATATTTTCGATACGTCCTGGAAAACGCTTCTGCCAATCAAGTAGCATCTGTTTAATCGCCTTACGTTGCATGTTTTCTTGTGAGCCACAAAGGTTACAAGGAATAATCGGGTACTGCCTGGTATCAGCAAACTTAATGATATCTGCTTCAGAACAATAAGCTAGAGGACGAATAACGATATTTCTACCATCATCACTTTTCAGTTTTGGTGGCATAGCCTTCAACTTTCCACCAAAGAACATATTTAAGAACAATGTTTCAATAATATCTTCCCTATGATGGCCTAAGGCAATTTTTGTTACACGGTGTTGCTCTGCAAAATTATAGAGCACGCCTCTTCTTAAACGAGAACACAAACCACAGGTAGTTTTGCCTTCTGGTATAATCTCTTTAACAACCGAATAAGTATCCTCTTCAATAATATGAAAAGGTATATCAACCGATTTAAGATATTCAGGCAAGACATGTTCAGGAAAACCTGGTTGCTTTTGGTCCAAATTAACTGCAATCAGTTCAAAATTAACTGGGGCATGACGCTGAAGGTTCATTAAAATATCTAGCATAGTATAGCTATCTTTACCGCCTGATAGGCAGACCATAACCTTATCGCCATCTACAATCATACGGTAGTCTTCAATCGCACGACCTACATTTCGTCGTAAGCGTTTTTGGAGTTTATTAAACTCATTAGTACCATTTATAAGAGGTTGTGCCATTATATCTGAACCTATCAAAACTAGTTGGGCGCTGATTATATACTCTTTCGAACTCAATATGCATATTGAAGTGAAGCATATAACCATTATAAACTGTATAAGCTCATATCACTCGAGGTGTATCATGGTACAAAAGAAAATTGATGAAGCGCTCAAAAATATTAAATCAGGAATTGGTAAATTTATCGATCAAGGATGGAAAGAGCAAAATACTGATGATCCTGAAGGTACTTTTGATGATACGGATACCCCTTCAGAATTTAGAATCAATGAAGCCGTTAGTAATAAAATCCATAAAATCATTAAAGACTTTATTGAATCAGCACCTTTAATAGAAAGTGCAGGCTTTCGCATTAAAGATATGGAAATAGAATTGAGTATTATCCCAAAGTTAATTCCCCATTTTGAAAAAATCGCTAATACTGATAACGAAACTAGACTGTCTATTATCGAGCAAGTTAAAGACAAACGTCTAGTCAGTCTATTACTAAAAGCGTTATTTAAAGCTGATAATTTCCAGCAATCACTAAAAATGGGACCGTTAGAATTTGCCGGTATTGAAATAGAGATTACCGCCATTCCTGCCATTCGACTGATCTATAAAAACCCGAAACAAACAAAAATAAATATCACTGATTTAGTCGAATAGCTTGAATCTCAAAAAAATATCCTCATATTTAGTTTGAAGACGCTGCGAGGCAGGTCTTTATAAACAATTTATTGCTTCTTACATTAAATGGAGAATAATCATGAACACATTTTCACTAACCCCCCTTTTTCGTCACAGCGTAGGCTTTGATAGACTTGATAACATGATGGATCGCGTTTTTGATAACGAGAAAAATGCACCGAGTTATCCCCCATATAACATAGAAAAATTACAAGAAGATCAGTACAGAATAACCATGGCAGTTGCTGGATTTAAATTGAGCGATATTAAAATTATGGTTCATGGCGATTTACTGACTGTCAATGGCGAACACTCAAAACCAGAAAAACCTGAAGAAGTGAGTTACCTCTATAAAGGTATCGCTAATCGTTCTTTTAACCGCAAATTCAATTTAGCCGATCACGTTAAAGTTGTTAATGCTGTTATGGAAGATGGACTACTAAAAATCGAACTGGTGCGTGAAATACCTGATGAAGCTAAACCTCGCTCAATAGAGATTTCCCAAAACTAATAAATAAAACTGATTAAATAGCACTGTGAAGACAGAAAACTCCCCATTTCTGTCTTCACACGTATTTAGTAACAAATTCCCTCTATTACAATTCCCTCTATTACAATTCCCTCTATTAATACTTGCATCAATTTCTCCAATTTCTTAGCATAACTTCGAATTTTTAGATCAAACTACGGCACTGTCAAGTTAACCACTACTTTCAAAGATATGCAATAATCCAGATATGAAAAAGACTAAAATGTACACGGATCATCGCTACCCATCACAAATTATACCCAAAACACTTCGTGGGGTAGGCTCTCAGCCACACAGTATGGCTATATTTCAGATTCACACTTAGCTTC
>JAAGZM010000595.1 GCA_024206355.1 Gammaproteobacteria bacterium
ATATCGTGCTTCTACTATTAGTGTTTTTAGGTGGTTTTGGCCTTTGGGGGATATGTCAGCTTACCATTAAATTAGTGGTACCATCTTTCCGTATTAAAGCAAGACGAATTAAGCTCTTTCTAATAGCAGGTCTGAGCGCTTTGGGTTATTGCACAACAACAATATTAAATATTGAAAGCACAGCTATGATTATTTTACCGGCTATTGTCACCGTGCATTTTGCATATTCAGGTCGAGAGTATTTATGGGGCAGCAGCTAACAAGACATTACAGCGGACAAGCCGCTGAATGCGGTGTTATATGCAAAAAGAATGAAAGAAATAAATCTTATTCACTGGCACGACTGCGAGCTTGAATCAGTCATAGAAATACCGAGCAAAGATATGCTCGTATTCAATGTGCAATACCCAGAAAGCTATGAGCAGAATATTTTTGTATCAAAAAGCATTGTGTTCGTGGGGTACTACTCTCAAGAGGTAAACGAAATGCCTTTTGAAGGCAATCCAACTATCTTAGGCGCAGATGTGTTATCTGAAATTGGTAGCCCATTTCAAAAAGATGGTTATTACAAAATTCATATTGAAACGAACGCAGGAGATAGGTTTGTGGTAGCAAAATCCATCAAAGTTCTTAATGAACATGTCAGCATATAACAAGGCAATTTCACTCGGACGCTCCGCTTCGCTGTGCGCCGGTGAATTGCGGCGTTA
>JAAGZM010000596.1 GCA_024206355.1 Gammaproteobacteria bacterium
AATATCTTGCTTAAGAGAGCGCTTACTAATTCGAATTACTGATTGAGCAGCATTATCTTTATGAACAAGATAAATAATATTTTTCTTGTTTTTATGCATGGCTAGTTCTAAATCTAGTTTCGGACCTTCTCCCTTCCATTCAGCGAGTAATGATATATTTTTAGTTACTTCATCTTTACTCAAGTCTGATACAATAATGAGCTGACCTGCAGCCGGTTTAAAGTGAATATCATAAAAAACTTTAATATCATCTAGTGAGATATTAGCAAGACTTTCTTCAGTACCATCTTTAAATATTGAAGCAACATTATCAGCATTTAATAACTGACGCATTGCTGTTCTGGCTAAGTAACTAGCATTCTTTTTGTTATTCTGAACTCCTTGAATTGCATTATTTTTAATCCGGGAAAATTCTTTCTCATTAAAAGCTGGCTGCAATATTTTTTCCTTTACTAACTGCATTGTTGCATCAAAGTTCTTTGACAGCGTATTAATATTAACGCTGATATAGCTTGACGATGAAGATACTGTTACTGAGCTACCTAGCATCTGAAGCGCTTTACTCATGTCTTCGCCGCTTCTGTGTTTAGTCGACTCACCCAGCATTTGTGCAAGTAATGTCGCTGTACCAGCCTTTTCCTTAGTTTCAAAATAATGACCAGCTTTTATTTTTAATAACAAGGATGTTGTTGGTGTTTCAAGACTTTGAGTGCCTAAGATATTAATGCCATTAGATAAATTATCATTCCACATCACAGGAACTTCAACCGCACTATTTGCGCCAGCAACAGGCATTTTACTTCGATCAAATACATCTGTTGTTTTACGCTGCTGAAGCTCATCGGACGAGGTTTCAGTTTCAGCTACAATTAACTTCCTTACCGGAGGTTTAAAGTTATCAGCCGCAGCAATAGTCTCAGGTTTACCATTAGGCACAACACTCATAATGACAGCATGCTTGCCTTTGATGTATTGATTGAAAACTCTTAATACATCCTCCTTAGTAACATTTGCATATCGTGCTATATCTTTTTCAATATAGTTAGGATTACCCGTAAAAGTTTCATTACTTGCTAAGGTGCTAACTTTGCCTTTCACACTTTGTAATCCAAATATAAAAAGAGCTTCCATGGTTGCTTTAGTTTTAATGAGATCGTCGTCTTCGACACCACGTTTTTCAAATTCAACTAAAGTTTCACGAATAACTTTTTCAATATCAGCCAATGATTTTCCAGATGCAGGATGAGGAAGAGCGTGTAAATTGAATGAACAAGCAAGTTCAGCGCAAGGATGATTAGTCGATGCTTGTACAGCTATCTGATTTTTTACCAAATTTTTATAAAGTAATGATGTTTTACCGCCACCTAAAATTGATGCCAGTATATCAAGTGGAGCTTCATCTTCATGTCGAATACTGACTGTTGGATAAGACATATAGATTAGCGGAAGGTGGACATTATCTTCCATTGAGATATATCTATCTTGGCCAAGTGTTACAGCAGGCTTATCTGGCATAGTAACTTCAGGACCTTTAGTGATAGGACCAAAATACTTTCTTACTAACGCTAAAGTCTCTTGTTCATTAATATCACCACCAATAGTCAACGTAGCGTTATTAGGTCCATACCAGCGTAAAAAGAATGCCTTTAAGTCATTAACATTGACCCGATTGAGATCTTCAATAAACCCAATCACTGGCCATGAATAAGGATGCCCCTCAGGATATAATGCCGCTGAAACACGCTCATTCAATCTACCATACGGACGATTATCAACACGTTGACCACGTTCGTTCTTAACCGTTTCACGCTGCACTTCATACTTCTCTTGGGTTACAGCATCAACTAAAAATCCCATCCGATCAGATTCTAACCAGAGTATCTTCTCTAATTGATTAGCAGGTACTGTCTGAAAGTAGTTAGTTCTATCTGTATTGGTCGTTCCATTCATGGTACCGCCAGCTTCAGTTACCAATTTGAAGTGCTGCTCATCTGCAACATTCTCTGAGCCCTGAAACATCATGTGCTCGAAGAAGTGAGCAAATCCAGATTTACCGATCTCTTCTCTTCCTGAACCCACATGGTAAGTCACATCCACATGAACTAAAGGATCAGAATGATCTTCATGGAGAATAACCTTCATTCCATTATCTAAAATAAACTTCTTATAAGAAATAACTGTTTTACCAGGTTGAGCTTTAACTTCTTCAACTAATGTCATGCCAGCAATAGCCGGTTCTTCTGTAATCTTTTGTTGTGTCTGCTGCTCACTATTTGCTTGTTCGCAAGCTGCTAAAAATATCGTTAGCAGTAATATCATCCAGATTTTCAATGTAACTCTCCTCTTGTGGTTCAAAATAGTATCTCTAAATATAAGGTTTTAAATTGTAACACTAGCATTATCCTTATTTCGTTGACAATATCATTGAAATCATTGATTTAATTTGTTGAATTATTTTTTCTGTCTTCTCAGGGTTAAATCCCATGGAGCGTGGTGTATGTATATGACCAACAGGTAAAGTTGGGTTGTACTGATCACGAAGCAATAAACTTCGGTATGAAATTTCATTTGAAAGATAACCACCGCCTGAACCTTGCACTGAAATTTGTTCAGCCAATTCACTTATTGTTGCAGGGCTGAACATTTTGCTTAAGGTTGTGACTTTGTGATTATCATTAATAGCAAAATCACCTTTTGCCTTCATTATTAGTGAGGCAGGCAAACTGAATTCGATAAATTCAGGCCCCTCAAGTTCATTTTCATTTAATCGTGGAACCAATGGATTTTCTGCTGTTGCTCCGGTA
>JAAGZM010000597.1 GCA_024206355.1 Gammaproteobacteria bacterium
AGCTGATCATTGATGGTTTCAATAATAAATCGTCTTGATAGCATTGCTTTATCCCACGCACTGATCAATTTAGCTTTCATATTTTTTCGAACATTTGTGACAAGATCTACGCCTTTATCAAACAAACTATGACCTAAAGCTTTGCTTATATATCCTTTATCAGCATAAAGTTTTCCACTCAATTCTTCAGCTAGCTTCGGTACAGGTTTTCTATCATCAATATTACCTGGAGTAACCTTAGCCGCAACGATTTCCCCTAGATGATTCACTATAATATGAAGCTTGAAACCAAAAAACCACCCCATGGTTCCTTTCCCTCTTTTGGCATATCCATCAAATGTTTTATGTCTTGGTATTCTCAAATTATGGCAAACTCTCAAAGAGGTTGAATCTACAAACTCAATGCCAGTAGGTTTACCTTTTATGTATTCAAAATAAGCACTTAAAGGTGCTAATGCCTTAGGCATAATCGCCAAAAAACGAGTGTAACTTAATAGTTCAGGGAATTTGTCTTTCCAAAACCGGCTTACAAAACCTATATAGTAATTCTTAAAATCTCTATGATTAGACATATGGAAAGCGATAATGATTGTCATGACTTCGCTCATGCACATTCGACTCTGTCTATTTCTTTTTCTTGTACCTTTTGCAATTAAACTTTTGTCCCACTGGGGCATAAAAACTCGGCAAAAATCATCGACATCACAAAATATTTCAGTTAGTTTATCCATAGCCTGCTCCTTGAATCATAATTTTTATTAGTCAAAAGATCTGATCCTGGAACAGGCTATTAGTTCCCTAAAATAGTTAATTTCTTATCCAGAACTCAGGTTA
>JAAGZM010000598.1 GCA_024206355.1 Gammaproteobacteria bacterium
AACTCCCATCACGACTTAAATATTTTATTTTAGATATTAACCTATTAGTCAAAGCCTTGTAGCCAATCCCCTGCCTGTCATTTACTATTTCAATCATTTTTAAAGCTATTATCATTTTTTCTTCATCAGTTACTCATAATTCTTAGTTTTTTTGTCATTATTTTTACTCTTTTTTTAATAATTGGCTTTTTTTAATGATATTTGATTTTCAATTTATGGGTGTCTAGTTTTACTTTGTTCCTTTAAAACATTCTTATTGCTTTAAAAAATAAGTGCTTATGGATTGATGAGAATTTCGGCCATGGCACTTGAAAGACCTTGATTGTTATCAATCTCAACAAATAGAAATTGACCAGCAGGGTTTACTTCAAGAAATACATACCCTCTTTTTTCATGAAGAATAAAATCAAAACATCCGTAGCGCAACTTTATGATTTTCATAAAGATAATTATTTTTTTCTCTAATTCCTCTGGAAGCTTATGTTCTATACACTCGTAATTGGGGGCTAATCTCCAGTCTATTCCCTTGTATAGGGTCTTATCTGGCAGGATTTCTGAGGCAAATATTTTTTTATCGAATACATTAATTCTTATGTTTCTACCATTCTTTATTTCTTGTTGTAATATGATAGGAGAGTAAACAAGGCTCTTTAAATTACTTAAATACTCTTTTTTCATTCTCCTTGTTTCAGCTATTCTCCATGGCGGGGAATCAAATGGCTTATAAATGCATTCATCTTTATGTTTCTCATAAAAGACTGTCGCCTCAACTGAGTCGTTTGTCATTAATGTATCTGGTATATCTAATTTTGCACGTACAGCGCTTGATATTTGGTACGGTTTTCTACAAGCAGTAGCTTGTTGTAGTGGATCATTTATAATTGGAATATTCATTCCAGCAATTGATCCAAGTACAAACATTTCAGATTCATTCTTGCAAAAAGACCTAATCGCATCGCTTTGAATGAACTCTGATAACTTAAACGGGTGTGGGCGACGCCACCATATAGAAATAATATCAGAAAGATTAATATTACTATTATCAAATATAATTTTAAAATCAGAAGATGCATTAGTATTGTAATAGCTTATTTTTGTAGCTAGTGGAAAAGTTCCTGAATCCCAAATTATTGCCTTATATGGAGACATTGATTCGATTCTTTTTGCAACAACTATTGCATGAAAATCATCCGTTGGTGCAATTATTAAAATAACCTTTTCGATATGCCTTCCCTCCATTGCATGATTATGAATCAAAAGCTATTGCTACAGAAAGTAGCTAATTGTAATTCATTTAAAAAATAAAGAAGAAAAACTTTGAAAATCAATATCAGAGGCATCTGTGCCATCGTCGCAATCTCTAGGATAATACGGACCCATCGGGCCCTGTTGTTCGGTTCTTCCACATGTCACGTGGGTAAAGGTTCCATGAACTCCTGAACTGGAAGAGCCTGTTCCGATTTGCATTTTTTCGAGATAAGCCAATATTTTCGAGTTATCAGACTCCTTCAATTCTTCGTTATACGCTCTATTGCCATTATCAGTGTGGTGGGCAAAAACAAAAGGAACAGATGTCTCAGCATTTATATTTGATTTGTGCTTATTTGGGCGGGCTGTATTAAAATTATCAATAACCGCAACTGCCACACCGTCGTCATTAATAAGTACGAGAATAGAGTTTGGAGACAAATTCAAACTATTTTCTTTGGAGAATTCAAAGACTAATTGTTCCATACCAATAGCACTATTAAACCCTAGAGATCTAATGTTGACAAGAGATAGACCACCCGAAATCTTTTCGTTTAATAACTTAGGCATTAATGGGTTTGTGAATGCTTGAATTGCAGCTCTAGGATATTGTGGATTGCTATAGAAACGATCTTTGTCAAGAAACTTAACTAGATCTTCAATTTTGTTTGAGAGCTCTTGTTCTTTCATTTTAATTCTCCAAATGTAAGGTTATGAGTAAGATTATTGTACACCTTACTCATTTTATTAAAGAAGTCTAATACGGTAGCTATAGTTTTTCTTGAACTCCTTTGTGCTAGAACTGCGCCTAACAAGTTGTTGACTAGTTCTGTTTAGTTATACCACATTTTAGTCTATTTCTCAAGAATACTCTCGGCAGCTTGTAATTCCTTTCTGGTTAACACACAATATGGCGTATTAAAAAGTTTATGGATAAATCTTATGCATAAGTTACCCGAAAATTTAAATCAAAATTTCATTCAAACCCTCATTGGATCTGTTGAGAGCAATGGATAACTTTACTTTGGATTTAACTTATCAGGCTGAAAAGCAAGAGATTTAGAGCAAAATCAGTTGACATTCTGGGGGCGTCCATATATGTCTTGGATCTAAAGTTAGTAAAGCTAGTGTTTATAGGTTTCTGGAATTAAGTTGAACTTAAGTTCAATATTAATTGCCAATTAATACCAAATTGGTATATTTACCTTTACTACCAATTTACTACCAATTAATACCAAATTGGTAGTAAATTATAATTATAGGTGCTAGACTTATTACCAATTAATAATTTATTGGTAATAAGTTATGAAAATACCAGTTACACCTCCCGATTTTCAAAGCTTGATTGATCATTTAATCAAAAACTACCCTGAAAAAATTGGGGAAATATTCTCCTCTAGCATAAAACCAGATCCTAAGGGAAAATACTATCATTGGGATAAGCTCAGACATTTAAAACTTCCCCCTTTAATTTCAAATCATGAAGACTGGTGGTTAGCTATAAAGATTGCACGTAAAGCACTTTATAAAAACATTCCACATTCAGGTAAAAATGGTGACTCTTTTGTTTTTGGCGAGCCTGATACTGTACGCCGACTATTACATGAAATTGATGTGCACGGAGGTGGAGAATTAAAAGCAACTGAGCAAGTAGCCAATCCAAATACTCGAGATACTTATCTTATAAATTCATTAATTGAAGAATCAATAACCTCAAGTCAGCTTGAAGGCGCAGCAACAACTAGAAAAGTAGCCAAGGAAATGCTAAGGCAGAAACGTAAACCACGCAATAAATCTGAAACTATGATTCTTAATAATTATCATGCAATGGAATATATAAAAGATATATCCAATGAGTCACTTACACCTGAACTAATATATGAATTACATAGAATCCTAAGTGATAACACATTAGATGATCCAGACACAGTAGGAAAATTGCGCATTTCAGATGATATTTACGTTGGTGACGATCGTGATGCGACTATAATTCATATTCCACCGAAAGCAAAAGAACTACAAAATAGAATAAAAAACATATGTAATTTCGCCAATACTACCCATCCTACAGAATTTTTACATCCCGTCATACGAGCAATAATATTACATTTTTTACTCGCATATGACCATCCATTTGAAGATGGAAATGGAAGAACCGCACGTGCTTTATTTTATTGGTCAATGCTAAAACAGGGATATTGGACTATGGAATTTATTTCTATTTCTAGAATTCTAAAATCTGCTCCCGCTAAATACACACGGGCCTACTTGCATACAGAAACAGACGATAATGATGTCACCTATTTTATTATTCATCAATTAGAAGTCATTAATCAAGCAATAAAAGATTTACTAATTTACTTAGGAAATAAATCTAAAGAAATAAACACCGTGGAACAGATAATAAGAAAGTCGCCTCGTTTATCTAAGTTACTTAATTATCGTCAAATTGCACTAATAAATAGAGCATTAAAAAGTCCCGATGCAATATTTTATGTTGAAAGTCATAGAGGTTCACATAATGTCACTTATGATACAGCGAGAACTGATTTGCTTAAATTAGTTAAGATGGGACTGCTAAATAAAATAAAAATTGGAAAAGCATTTTCATTTACCGCTACTGATAATCTCAAACAGAAACTTGAAACCATAGAATAAATATGAGGCAATCTGAGTAGCATTCTTGGTTTTACTTCAAATGTCCGCATAAAATCAGCGAGCCATCATTCAAAGAACTTAATCTGAACGATGGCTTAGGCTTGATGGAATGATTCAATAATGTGTAGTTCATTAAAAATGAATGTAAGTACTTGGGGAATACTTCCCAGCCTCAGTACGGTCATAGCTTTGTCTCTCTTTCTCTACAGATCTATCGAATCGAGCTTGATGCCAAATCCAGACTACCTATTGCAAAGTAATCCATATAATCAGACTTTACATACTGATCATGTTTAACCCACAAAAATGAACATCAAGTTCAATTTCCTGAGGGGGATAAATGACGGGTAGAGATTGTTAGCTGGTGTAATTAATGGAATCTATAAAAGCACTGTTAAACCTAGAAAAATCAGTTAAACCTACTGCGAGCGTCAAATGCACTGAATCTTCAATACTTTACAAAACATTTTAACTTCACTCGTAGGGTGAGTACGCCCCGAAGGAAGTGCCCTTGGGGTACGCCCCGAAGGAAGTG
>JAAGZM010000599.1 GCA_024206355.1 Gammaproteobacteria bacterium
ATTACCCTGATTATTTGTGATTAATTTCACATTATGTGCATTATTCACTTGATTCCATCTGTCAGTGTGCTAACCTCTGTATATCAACTAAGGAAACAATCATGCAAAAGCACAAAGGTTACAAATACAAAGTCACAGGCACCAAAGGCAAATATGTTGCTTATGTCTTTTTGCAATCGCCTTACCTTGAAGGTGAGCGAGTGCTCGGTCTCTTCACTACTAAAGCCACCGCATCTCACATGGCTCAATCACGCATCAATGAGTGGGTTAAATAACCACCAATACGCTAACAGAGGAAAGAACAATGAGTATTGAAAAAAACAAAGCAAGCAAAGCGATTGGCATTAAGATTTCAAGTGTTGGGGTTGGGCAAGTGTGGATAACCTTCGATGCGGGAGAAGGGCGACAAGCCATGCTGAATCTAAATAATATTGTTTTAGCAAGACCAATGAAGGGAATAAACACACGTATAATGAAGGATGCCTTAGCCCGAGCAATACTGGAGGAAAAATGAGTTGTAATCACA
>JAAGZM010000600.1 GCA_024206355.1 Gammaproteobacteria bacterium
ACTGATTACTTGGTGGCAGCATCTTCTTCAATACAGCCTCTTTTCTTTCCAGGGAATATCCCATTGTCGTCCTCATTCACGCCCTCTCAGATTATTAGAACTCCCAAAAAGTAGGAGTGCAACTATCCTGACAGAGGGGGCTACCCTCATTTACTCAAACCAATAGTCTTGGGAATGCAGCTTTGGAATCGGGAAGGGAAATCGCTGCTAGTGCAACAGCAAAGGCAATTAATGAAACAATATCAGGTGCGGCTGGCAGTCTAGCTCAATAGTCAAAATGAATTTCGGAAAAGCATTTCAAATTTTATTTGGTCTAATATTGTCAGTTTATGGCTTGATAAGTATGTTTATTGGGAAAATATGGGGTGCAGGAACGTCTGGTGCGACCAATATGGTTTTTCGAGAAATTTCGCCTGGATATTTTTGGTTCTCCGTTGCAATTGCAGTAATAGGAGGGGTATTAATAACCTGGGGGGCTTTGGAACATCGCGATTAAAATCGATAGAACTAATGAAAATCGAAGGGGTCACCCATTAGCAAGGAAATCATGCAGAGTTCTGGGGACACAATACATAATTATTGACACCCTCGGATAGGTCCTCTGTGCCGTGAGGGGTTGATCACTTTTCAAATTTTATCGTCAGCAAAGGGCACATACCGGCAATTGCCAGTCTGAAGATGAAGGTCAGCT
>JAAGZM010000601.1 GCA_024206355.1 Gammaproteobacteria bacterium
AAGCAATGGTTGTGGTATAGATAAGCTTTGCCCTACTACTGGCGTTTGGTCGGTAATGTTTACCAGCTTATTATCTAAAGAAGATAATCAAGCTTTATGGTCGCTTTTTGATTAACTTAAACAAGGATAATAAACAATGAAAGTAACCAGCGTGAATAGGGCAGAGTGCGAGCCATTTATTATCGGCATTCACTATGCGCATAGATGGCCTTCGATATCCTATAGTTACGGATTATTTGATGAAAACGAGCTAATAGGTGTTGTTACATATGGTACACCACCTAGCGCTATGTTAAAAAGGGGAGTTGCTGGCGATGAAAACAAGTCAAATGTATTGGAGTTAAATAGGCTTTGCTTGAAGTACAACAGAAAAAACGAAGCAAGCAGATTAATAGCAGCAAGCCTAAAGAAGTTACCTAAAGGTAAAATAATAATATCCTTTGCTGATATGTCGCAAGGTCATAACGGCTGTGTGTATAGGGCGTCAAACTTTACCTACCACGGCTTAAGTGCAAAGCGTACTGATTGGAAGGTTAAAGGAAAAGAGCACTTGCATGGCCAAACAATAGCCGATGAATTTAGGGGTGTAAAAAATAGAGCTCAAGCTATGCGAGATAAATATGGAGATGATTTTTACTTGGCACCAAGACCTAGAAAGCATAGGTATATTTTTGTGACAGGAAGTAAGGCACAGAAAAAACAACTGACCGCAGCTATAAAATATAAAAAACAGGCTTTTAACAAGGATAATAAACAATGAACAAGCATATACTTACAGTAATCGACAACCAACTAAACCCAGGTAAGTACACCCAAGAAGAGTTAGATAAAAACGCTGCTTATGCTGCTGCTGCTACTTATGCTACTTCTAATGCTGCTGATGCTGATGTTGCTAATGCTGCTGCTGATGTTGCTTATGCTACTTATGCTACTTACTGGCTTAACAGATACTTTAGATTATCAGGCGAAA
>JAAGZM010000602.1 GCA_024206355.1 Gammaproteobacteria bacterium
TCTTTGTTCTGTATAAGAAACGATATAGTGGTTGACTTTAACATTAGCAATATCTAATATAGAATTTAAGATTTATAGTTTAGTCCATTTTTTTGTCATTATTTAAAAGGTAAATCTATGTCTAAGTTAATAAAACCACACGGTTCAGAAGTATTATTACCCTTATATGTCGAAGATGAGAAAAAAAGAGAGAATTTACTCGCTGAAGCGAAATCATTGAAGAGTATGGTTCTAAATTCATCAACCGCTTCCAATGCAGTCATGTTAGCGGCTGGTTATTTTACTCCACTATCAGGTTATATGAATAAAGATAATGTATTAAATGTTGCTAGAAACATGACCATGTCTGATGGGTTATTTTGGGCAGTTCCTATTATTAACCTAACCCATAACGTTGACAACCTTAACGAGGGCGATGATATAGCACTTCTGGATCCAAACATAGAAAATAATCCAGTCTTGGCGATACAACAAGTAACTGCTATCGAAAAATTATCTGATGATGAGCTCAACGAGATTGCGTTAAATATTTATGGAACCAACGAAACTGCTCATCCAGGTGTTAATAGTTTCCTTTCTTCAGGTAAATACCTTGTCTCTGGTGATATCAAAGTTTTAAATTATAGCTATTTCCCTGATGATTTCCCTGAAACCTTTGCAACAGCAACGGAAATTAGACATAAACTGACAGATGCTGGTTGGTCAAAGATAGTCGCATTCCAAACACGTAATCCTATGCACCGTGCCCATGAAGAGTTATGTAAAATGGCTCTTGACAGACTCGATGCTGATGGTGTTCTTATTCATATGGTGCTAGGTAAACTTAAGAAAGGCGATATTCCAGCAGATATTAGAGACAGTGCAATTAGAAAAATGGCTGAACTATACTTCCCTCCTAATTCAGTGATGATTTCAGGATTTGGCTTTGATATGCTTTTTGCAGGTCCTAGAGAAGCCTTACTACACGCTACATTCAGACAAAATTGTGGTTGTACTCATTTGATTGTTGGTAGAGATCATGCTGGTGTTGGTGATTACTATGGAGCTTTTGATGCGCAAGACATCTTTGATAAGCCAGTTGTAAAAGAGTCATTAAAAATTGAAATATTTGCAGCAGATCATACAGCTTATTCTAAAAAATTAAATGAAGTTGTGATGATGAGAGATGTTAAAGATCACAACAAAGAAGATTTTGTATTGTTATCAGGTACGAAGGTTCGAGAAATGTTGTCTAGAGGAGAGCAGCTACCTGAAGAGTTTGCTCGTAAGGAAGTTGCTGAAATACTAATCGATTACTACAGTAATTTATAGTTATCGATTGGTCTCATATAATCATATAAGAATATAATAATATACTAATATTAATGTTTCATTATTTACTAATATATGTATAATCGATGCTGAAATGTAACTTAGTGTGTGTATGCTCAGTAACTATTTTGAGGAACTATCATTGATAATTGAAGATTTATTACTTTGTCAGATGTTACATACGACAAGGCTTGTTTAATTATAATTAATTACAGTTTTAATAGTCATTTTAAAACTTAGAACTAAGAGGATAATTTGATGTTTATAAGTAATCCATTTTCTGAACTAGCTGCTTTTATACCATCTATAACACCTGATGTGATGCAAACGTATATCATTCTAATGTTTGTATTTGTTGTTGGTGGAACTATCCTAGATATGATCCATAAGAAAAGCGCTCAATATTTCTTCGAAAACTCTGAAAGAGCGAAGAAACACGCGACTCGCGAAGTTGCTGCTGGCGAGAAAGCTTCTCTTTTAGCGAAAACAATTGCTGGTGAAGTATTAACATCGTCAGAATTTTCTAACCCAAAACGTCGACTTGCACACATACTTACCATGTATGGTTTTATTATATTCGTGGTAACTACTGTGATGATGATCTTTGGGTATACTGATCAAACAACTCCAGCTCTAGTAGCGCAGTTATGGCACATTGGTGCATTAATGGTTGCAGTTGGAGGATATTGGTTTTGGCTCTTTATCCGTGTTGATGTTGCTGCAGAAGGCAACCCTTGGTATCGAGTTGTACGTGCAGATTTATTTATCCTGTCGTTACTTGCAACGAGCACATTTGCACTGATTTGGTCAGCAGCTCAGTCTGCAGATAATGCAAACTCTAGTTTTGTTATCCTATCTTTCGTATTATTTATAGTATCAAGTACCGTACTTTTCTCTGGTGTACTTTGGTCGAAATTTGCACATATGTTTTTCAAACCAGCTGCAGCATTTCAAAAGCGTGTAACAGTGGCAGATGGTTCAAGAGAAAATTTACCTGAGTCTGCAGATCGTACAAATCCTGCAGATAGTGATAGACACTCAATGGAATTACTAAAAGATGCACCACTTAATATGGGCCTCGGTATTAAACGTGAAGCTCCGAAACATTACTAAGATAAATTACTAAGTAATTATACTAATTTAATAGATAAAAGAAGAGGACTAGTATGCCAACTTTTGTATATATGACTCGCTGTGATGGGTGTGGACATTGTGTCGATATTTGCCCGTCAGACATTATGCACATTGATAAAGTAACTCGACGTGCTTATAACAGAGAACCTAATATGTGTTGGGAGTGTTACTCCTGTGTGAAATCATGTCCTCATCATGCAATTGATGTACGTGGTTACGCAGACTTTGCTCCTCTAGGACATAGTGTTCGAGTAAACCGTGAAGAAGATAAAGGTACAATTGCCTGGAAGATTACTTTCCGTGATGGCCGTACTAAGAGCTTCTTATCACCAATAACAACCAAACCTTGGGGCTCAGAAATACCTAATCTTGCTAAAGAACCTGCACCTACAGATAGTATGCGTAAAAGTCCTTTACTGTCATTCGAACCCAAATATATTCGTATGGATGAAGGAGAGCTAAATACTCTAGAATCCAACGGTTTAGAGCTTAAAGAAGGAGTTTATTACTAATGGCTCATAAAACAATTATTGAAGACGATATCGATATTCTAGTTGCTGGTGCTGGACTAGGTGGTACAGGTGCCGCTTATGAAGCAAGATACTGGGGACAAAACAAGAAAATTGTTATCGCAGAGAAAGCAAATATCGATCGTTCAGGAGCTGTTGCTCAAGGTCTTTACGCAATTAACTGTTACATGGGAACGCGTTGGGGTGAAAATAAACCAGAAGACCATGTTCGGTATGCTCGAAACGATCTAATGGGTATGGTTAGAGAAGATTTAGCCTTTGATATGGCTCGTCACGTTGACTCGGCTGTCCACAAGTTTGAAGAATGGGGCCTACCTTTAATGAAGGATCCAAAGAATGGACAGTATATGCGTGAAGGCAAATGGCAAATCATGATTCATGGTGAATCATATAAGCCAATCGTTGCAGAAGCTGCAAAAAAATCTGCAGATAAAGTGTTTAATCGTATTTGTGTAACTCACATTCTTATGGACGATGCGAAAGAAAATCGTGCTGCTGGTGCTGTTGGTTTCAATGTACGTACAGGTAACTACCACGTCTTTAAATCTAAGACAGTCATTGTTGGTGCTGGTGGCGCTTCTAATATATTTAAGCCACGCTCTGTCGGTGAAGGTGCTGGTCGTGTTTGGTACGCTCCTTGGTCATCTGGTTCTGCATATGGACTACTTATTGATGCTGGCGCAAAAATGACACAAATGGAAAACCGTATCGTTCTAGCTAGATTTAAAGATGGTTATGGACCTGTTGGTGCTTACTTCTTACATCTGAAAACCTACACTCAAAATGGTGAAGGTGAAGAGTACGAATCAAAATGGTATGAAAATACTAAAGAAATGGTGGGCGATTATATTGATCACCAACCTACACCTACTTGTTTACGTAACCACGCATTTATTTCTGAAGTAAATGCAGGCCGCGGACCAATTCATATGGTAACAATGGAAGCCTTCCAAGACCCTCATCTAGAGGAAGTAGGCTGGGAAAATTTCCTTGGTATGACTGTTGGACAGGCTGTTTTATGGGCAGCAACCGATGTTGACCCTAAATACGAAAATCCAGAGTTAACAACATCTGAACCGTATGTTATGGGATCACACGCTACGGGTTGTGGAGCTTGGTGCTCTGGACCTGAAGATCTATCTCCTGAAGAATATTTCTGGGGATATAACAG
Source organism: Gammaproteobacteria bacterium (assembly GCA_024206355.1). Lineage (GTDB taxonomy): Bacteria > Pseudomonadota > Gammaproteobacteria > Enterobacterales. Next base: position 4,147 of record JAAGZM010000602.1, read on the forward strand.
AATGACAACGGTTGAAGGTCTGTTTGGAGCTGGTGATGCTGTTGGTGGTACACCACACGCATTTTCTTCAGGTTCATTCACTGAAGGTCGACTAGCTGCGAAAGCTGCATGTGAATATATAGACGATGGTAAAGCTGAAGGTATTAAAGTTTCTGATAAGCAAATTGCTGATCGTAAAGCTGAAATCTTTAAGCCTATGGAAACTTATAGAGTTGGACGAAACGAAATCACTGCTGGTGATGTTAATCCAAATTATATTAATCCACGGCAGGCACTAGATCGTCTTCAAAAGCTAATGGACGAGTATTGTGGTGGTTTTGGTGTTAGTTATATGACTAATGAAAATCTACTCAATATGGGTCTTAAGAAGCTTAAAAAACTTGAAGAAGATTTAGAGAAAATTGCTGCTGAGGACATACATGAACTATTAAGAGCATGGGAAATCAAGCATCGTCATCGTACATCTGAAAGCGTTTTTCAACATACTCTTTTCCGTAAAGAGACTCGTTGGCCTGGTTACTATTACCGCGGTGATGCTTTAAAGCTAGATGATGAAAACTGGCATGTATTGACAGTTTCTCATAGAGATCGTGCTACTGGTGAATATACTATGGAAAAAGCTCCTTGTTACCATCTGATTGATAAAGAAGAGCAGTAATACAGAGCGTTTATTCAAGAAATATTTATTCTAGGTTAAA
>JAAGZM010000603.1 GCA_024206355.1 Gammaproteobacteria bacterium
ACAAGGTTTGTGGGGAAGTTTCTTCAGTCGTAAGAACGGTAAGGCTATGACAGGCCTTCCTTCTCTTCCAGTGCCTCGAGTACACCTTGTGGCAGGTGAAGCAGTAGCAGCTGAAGATGTCAGTGCAGATGCCCTCTTTAATCGTGTTAAACAACTCCATGAAAACAAACTATAATCCTCAGTTCACCGGCTTTCTAGTCGGCGCCACTAAGCCTAAAATAACACACTCCGCGCCCAACTGAGGATTCTAGGATAATGACCGAACCTCCTAATTTATGGACCCCTCTTATGCAGCTAGCTGAAGAGTTAGCGGGTGTTGATTTACTTGAAACAGGAACACTTGATCCTTTCTTTCTTCTTGCCAAGAAAAAAAATGCTTACCAAATTCCTGTTAATTTTTCTAATACGGAGCAATTGAAATTTACCTCCGTTAAAATTGCGGCTATCTTGCAATCAAAAACCTGTGATCATTATGCTTTTGCAACTCGCATTCAATTTAAAGCCCAGGCAGGCGAAAAAGAAGTCATGAAACAACAAGTACTGATTTTAAATGCTGAACAAACCAATGATGGTTTTTCCTGTCAGGCCAAGCTGTATAACCTAAAACTAAACCAAAAGATTGGTAAACCTCAACTTGATGTACAGCAAGTTATCAATGATTATGATGGGCAGTTTTCAAACCTTTTTGATGCACCAAAAGTGCCCTTGGATCTCGTTAAAGAGTTAACCGGTAATATTGAGCAATACCTTGTTAGCCTTGGTTAACCTGAAGCAAAAAAGTAACCGGACCATCATTACAAAGTGTTACTTGCATATCAGCACCAAAACTTCCTGTTTCAACCTTGCAATATTGTTCCGCTGTAAATTTACAAAAATAATCAAATAACTGTCGACTATAATCTGGACTTGCAGCAGCTGAGAATGATGGACGCATGCCTTTACTGGTATCAGCAGCAAGCGTGAACTGGGGAATGAGCAGTAGACCACCGTTAATATCACTAACACTAAGATTCATCTTATCGTCATTATCTGAAAATATTCGATATCCAATTAGACGCTCACATAGATGCCTAGCGTCAGCTTCAGTGTCACCTTTTTCAATACAAATTAATGCAGTGATACCTTGCTCAATTATGCCAATAACTTCATCATTTACCTCTACTTTAGATGAAGTTGTCCTTTGTATTAATGCAAGCATTAGTCTTCAAGCCGCTTTGCCATAGTTCGAGTAGCACGAACCAAAGCATCTATATTCCCTGCTTCTCCTGCTGAGTGTCCAGCATCTCTGACAATATGCAATTCAGATACTGGCCACGCATGGTGCAAACTCCAAGCATTTTCTAATGGGCAAATTATGTCATAACGACCATGGACAATAATACCTGGGATATTATTAATTTTATCAATATTTTCTAAAACTTGGTTTTCTGATATAAAACATTTGTTAACAAAGTAATGAGCCTCAATGCAGGCTAAACTTAGTGCAAAATGCGGCTCAGAAGACTGTTCTATCACTTTATGGCTGGTATGCAAGGTCGCCATTCTTGCTTCCCAAAGAGACCATGCCTTTGCTGATGACATTCTTGCTAGTTCATTAGTACCGGTTAGTCTTTTATAATATGCCGTCAATAAATCACCCCTTTCAGCTTCAGGGATTTGGGTGCAAAAATCTTCCCAATAGTCAGGATAGATGCAGTTTGCACCTTCTTGATACAACCACTTATTATCACTTTCTCTACCCAGAAAAATGCCTCTTAACACCATCGCAGAAACTCTGTCAGGGAAACTTTCAGAATAGAGCAGCGCAAGTGTCGAGCCCCAAGAACCACCAAATAGCATCCAACGATCCACATCAAGAGAAACTCTTATAGCTTCCATATCATTAATCAAATCCTGCGAAGTATTCTCAACCAATGATGCATGTGGCGTAGAACGACCACAACCTCGCTGATCAAAAAGAATAATCCGGTATTTTTCAGGATCAAAGAAACGACGGTGATCACTATTACAGCCCCCTCCTGGACCTCCATGAATAAATACTACAGGTATCCCATCGGGCGATCCGCATTCTTCTATATAAAGATTATGAATATCTGAAACTTCTAAACTGTGCTCAGCATAAGGCTTGATTTCGGGATAGAGTATCTGCATGACTTATCTTCCTAACTTTTGAAGATATAAATTATATACTCTTTCTGCCTCAAGATGCATATTTCATCAAGACAAGAAAAAGAATTATGCAGGCACTCTAGTGAGAAGAATATAATACTTTGCCTGATTGAATGGTTTCTTTGTAATGGTAACCAATTTTCACCCGTTAATGGCATACTAGCAACCAAGACCTGCTCTTGGTGTATACAATTCATCTCAATTCCGGTAATTTTAGTTTTAGCAAGATCGCTACTGATATCACGTACGAGAAAATGTAAGCCAGAGGGTCCAACTTTACCATTCAGTTGAGTTCTTTCATTTACAAATGCATAAAGAAAATCACCATCTGTGAATATGAAATTTGATCCATCAAAAAACAAAAAGCTTGTTCTGAGTCCGTTCCGCCCTCTATTTGATAGTTACTCAGAATAAGATTTTGATGAACATCTGCTAAATCGCCATTATGTGCAAACACATAATGTCTCTCTTCCCTTTACACTCTTTCTAAGCGTCTCTTGAAGCTTTTTTTCTTTCATGCTCTTTCAATTTTTTCTTTCTAATTCTAATTGCTGCAGGTGTGACTTCTACTAGCTCATCATCATCAATAAACTCCAACGCCTGCTCAAGTGTATAACGAATTGGCGGCGACAAAATTAAATTTTCATCAGTTCCGGATGCACGGATATTGTTTAATTGTTTGCCTTTTAAAGGGTTAACAGTCAGATCATTATCTCGACTATGGATACCCACTACCATGCCTTCATAAACTTCTTCAGCATGACCAATCATTAATCGTCCACGTTCTTGAAGATTAAATAGAGCATAAGCTAATGCTTTGCCTGTATCTTTTGCAATTAGAACGCCATTTGATCTTTGAGCAAGGCCACCATCAACAGAGGGACCATAGCTATCGAATGAGTGGTAAATCAAACCCGTTCCTGATGTGGTACTCATAAATTCTGTCTGGAAGCCAATTAAACCTCTTGATGGGATGTGGAAATCTAACCGCACTCGACCTTCTCCATCGGGAACCATATTTTGCAGATTACCTTTTCTCTCACCCAGTTTTTCCATGATGCTACCTTGGTGCTGCTCTTCAATATCAACAGTCACATGTTCCCAAGGTTCTTCACGAACACCATCAACCTCACGGAAAATAACTTCAGGTCTAGAGACAGCTATTTCATAACCTTCTCGACGCATCGTTTCAATTAGTATCGATAAATGCAGTTCACCACGACCTGAAACTTTAAACTTATCAGGATCACTACCCTGTTCAACACGAAGTGCTACATTATGAATAAGCTCTCGATCAAGTCTCTCTCTAATTTGTCTTGATGTTAAGTACTTTCCTTCTTTTCCTGCAAATGGAGAGTTGTTTACTTGAAAAGTCATCGTTACTGTAGGTTCATCAACGGATAACAAAGGTAACGCCTCAATAACTTCTAGATCACATATTGTGTCTGAAATATTAGGGCTATCAATACCTGTAACTGCAATAATATCACCTGCCGTTGCCTCTGCAACCTCATTTCTATCAAGCCCCATATAACCGAGTACTTGATTAACACGACATTTACGTATTTTACCTTCAGCATCAATAACCATTACCTGTTGTGCTGGCTTAATGCTACCTCTGGTAATGCGACCTATACCAATAGCACCAACATAGCTTGAGTAATCAAGTGCAGAAATTTGCATTTGTAATGGACCGTCTAGGTCAACATCAGGAATTGGTGCATGTTCAACAATAGCCTCAAAAAGAGGTGTCATATCACCGTCTCTAACATCATCATTTGAACTTGCATAACCATTTAGTGCTGACGCATAGATTACCGGAAAATCTAGTTGTTCATCAGTGGCACCTAAACGATCAAATAGTTCAAAAACTTGATCCATTACCCAATCAGGTCGTGCTCCAGGCCTGTCAATTTTATTAATAACAACCATAGGTTTCAAACCTTGAGCAAATGCCTTTTGAGTAACAAAGCGCGTTTGTGGCATAGGCCCATCAACAGCATCAACTAGTAGTAGAACAGTATCTACCATCGTCATAATACGCTCTACTTCACCACCGAAGTCGGCGTGACCAGGAGTATCAACAATATTGATTCGATAATCGTTCCAGCTGATAGCTGTATTCTTTGAAAGGATTGTAATACCGCGCTCTTTCTCAAGATCATTTGAGTCCATCATTCTTTCCTGGACTTGAGCACGCTCACCTAAGGTACCTGATTGCTCTAAAAGCTTATCTACCAAGGTTGTTTTACCATGGTCTACGTGTGCAATAATGGCGATATTTCGAAGTTGTTTAATCAACAGAATTTCTCCGGTTAGCCGTCTGTCATCAAAAGTGGCGGCATTCTAGCGCAAAGCACCGAAGTAAGACAGTCTAATTTTTGTTCAATTGGGTATTTATAAGCTCTGTTGGATGAGTTTTTCCAATTCTTTCACATCAGGAATTAACATTTCTCGCTTATTGTAGATAACATCAGCACTTATTACCACTGGAAGACTCTCAATATTATCAGGATCCCTGTGTTCAATATTCTCTCTGTTGACGAGTCCAAGTCGAGGTATTCCTTCAACTGCAATTCCAAAATGGGGCATTTCTTTTAAGCCAAGTTGTGTATTGATAATAGCAATCAGTTTTAATCGCCTTTCAAGTGGCGGGAAGTTTTCATCATAAATAAGTTCATAGGAGATAACTGGTAATCGCGAACCGCGCCAATTCAGATATCCTAAATGCCAAGGTTGATGATCTTTTGGAGCAGGCTCACTATCGATAAAAGGAACAATTTCTTCGAGTACCTTATTTGGGATCAGCATTGTTTTCCCTCTCATTGGAATAATAAGACTGTAAATTTCCTGCTTTTCTTCTGTCATGTTAGTCCTTTCCATCCAAATCGATTAATTTACTAATGCTGGATAATAATTTTGCCTCTCCATATGGCTTGCCCATATAATCATTTATTCCAATATTCATCGCTCTTTCTTTATGCTTCACGCCGGTTCTTGTGGTAATCATTATAATTGGGATATCTTTTAAATCAGGCTCAGATCGAACAATACTGGCAAGTTCAAAGCCATCCATCTTAGGCATTTCAATATCTAACAATATGATATCAGGATGTACTTCATGAAGTTGACTAACTGCATCGACACCATCTTTAGCAGTGATTACATTAAAGTGATTCCGCTCTAATAGTCTGGAGGTAACTTTTCTCACAGTAATTGAGTCATCAACAACCATAACCGTGGGAATGTAATCTCCTTCATAGAGGGTTTCAGTTTCGACAAGCTTCTCACCATCACTGGCTAATAATCTTCGCCATAGAGAATGGATATCTAGGATTAATACTACTGAACCATCACCTAATATCGTTGCTCCGGATAGTCCTCCGATACTACTAAGCTGAGCACCTATTGATTTAACAACAACTTCACGGCTGCCGATGAGTCCATCAAGTTGAACAGCTATTGGGCGATCAACACCATGAAGAAGAATTACTGGAACAGATTTTATTACACCTTCAAAATTAGCGTTTTTTTCATGCTCGAGTAATGTACCCAAATAATATAGTTCGTAAGAAACACCTGCATATTCATAAACAGGTTCATCAAGCTTATAGAGTTCTTCTAACTCATAAGGACTGACGGTTACTATACCTTCAATGTTTGTAAATGGAAGGGCATAAAGTTCGTCTTTAACGGTAACCATCAATGCATTATTAACAGAAACAGTAAATGGAAGACGTACAATAAACTGACTTCCTTCTCCGACAGCTGATTCAACATCGACATAACCACCCAATTTCTTTATCTGGTTAAAGACAACATCCATGCCAACACCACGACCAGATATTTGAGTAACTTTTTCAGCAGTACTAAATCCTGCAGAGAAAATAAGTTTTATTAACTCTTTATCGCTAAGTTCTTTCGCTGAAGAAATAATTTCTCTCTCAAGTGCCTTTTCTCTCACTGCCTCAAGATCAATGCCTGCACCATCATCACTAATAGAAATAACAACCTGAGCACCTTCCCTTGTCAAGCGAATCTTTATTCGTCCTTTCTTTTCCTTATTTTGTTTTGCTCTTACGTCAGGAGATTCAATACCATGATCAATTGCGTTTCGAAGCATGTGCTCAATTGGAGAAATCATTTTCTCTAGAACTGTTCTATCCATTTCTCCATCTGCATGGATAGATATTTCAACAGCCTTGTCAAGTTCCTTTCCAATCTGTCTACCCATTCTTTGTAATCGTGGTACGAGACTATCGAATGGAATCATTCTTGTATCAATTAGTCGTTCTTGTAACTCTGTATTGATACGACCCTGTTGCAATAACAATGCTTCTGTTTCAACAGTAAGATGATCGAAGTTATCTTTAAGATTAAGTAGATCATTTGATGATTCACTTAATCCCCGCGATAATTCTTGCTGGCGGCTGTAACGATCCATTTCAAGAGGATCAAACTCTTTTGCGTTATGCTCTACAGCTTCTTGTCGATATTGAATTTGAGCATCTGTCTCTATCTCCATTGCTCTTAACTGACTACGTAACCTGTCAATCGTTGAATTCATTTCGTCCAAATTATAACGAAGAGTATTAACCTGTTGCTCCATTCTTGAGCGTAAAATACTTGACTCGCCTGCTAAGTTGACTAAATCCTCTAAAGTTTCAGCACCAACCTTAACTTGTTCACCGGTATTTTTTGCTTTTGCTGCTTTCTTCTTAACAACTGGTACGGGCTGTTGACTAACAACAGGCACAAACTGTATTGCCTGATCTAATGGAGGAAGATCTAAGTCATGTTCTGTTATCATCTCCTCTTTCGAAGTTTTCCCAACAACTGCTATTGCCTCTTCAGTTTTTTCTGTGCTATCTACTTCAACCTCTGGGTAGTTGATAACAATTATTTTGTTAGTTTCTTTTTCTAGTAACGCAATAAACTCTTGAGGAGGAGTCATTCGTCTATGCTCATCAATCTCGTTGATCAACACATAAATGACATCTCGAGCATCAAGAGAAAGTTGTAATAATGTAGCATCAACAGCTCGTCGTCCTTCTACAACACCTTCATAAATTGTTTCTAGGTGATGACTTAAATCTCCAAGCAAATTAAGTTCTGATAATCGCGCTCCACCTTTTAAGGTATGCAGGTTTCTCTGCATCAAGGCAACATATTCTTTATTTCCGGTGTCAGCTTTCCATTGAGCTATAGTTTCATCTAAGCTAATAATAATTTCATGGGCTTCTTCCATGAAGATACCAAGGATTTCCTCACCATCTTCATCTAAATCAACAGGAATAAAGCGCGTAATCTTTTCCTCAGCTTCTTCCTCAGCTTCTTCCATTGATAAATCCGTTATATTTTCCTCTTCATCTTCTTTTACAGCTTCCGCTACCTTTATAAATAAGAATGAAATTTTAGATTTTAATTCATCAGCTTCCGTAACATCTTGATCAGCTGCAATAATATCTAACATGTTTAATAACTGATCAATACACTCTGAGACTAATATCTGAGCTTCCGTTGCCAAGTCTTTATTCAGTGATAGTTTTGATAGTTTTTCAGTAAACTCACAACA
>JAAGZM010000072.1 GCA_024206355.1 Gammaproteobacteria bacterium
AGACTCCTTGATTTCCATTATTCTGGTTTAGTACAGCCATTGCATCTGATATTTGATGAACTCGCTCAAGTCGACCCTGCCACAGAAATCGAATTACCCACGGTATCAACTTGAAAAAATAGGAAGGTTTAATCGCAATAGAGCGAGTTAACAGGGACACCCACTCTTAAAGAAGAAATCAACCTGCCACACCGATGACCAGACCTTCTTCAGTGAAACCGGCACCAAATCCGACTTCCCGACCTTAGGGGTTGTCTGGCATTTATGTTTTGGATAACGTCGGAAAGTGTCCGCCGGATAACGCCGGAAAGTGTCTGTCCCAGTCAGCTCTGCTCACTATTCTTAATGAGAGGGTCAAAACCGGAACGATGTGGAATGAAAATATGACCGAAATACTTGACTTGGAACCATAGTCACTTGTTATATTTATAATTTTGATAAAATCTCATCAGCTTCCTGCTCGGAAATTACTCTATAAGGTGAATTGTAGTGAGCATACAAAAACGGTGTTCCACCTTCTTTATCAGTAATTTTTGCCTCTATTAATATTAGGGATCCGATTGGGTTGTTTTTTCTCATTGAGGATGAACATTCCACATTCATAGTAGTGTCCAAGCCCTGGCCTTCTATTGGGTGTGCACGCACGGATTTACTTGATCCGGCACCTGATGCCCGATAGGTTTTTAAAATAACTTTTCTGTAACTACTCAAATCTTTCTCTATAAATATAACAGTGATTTAGCCAGAATATGATTTTACTGGAAAAGGCTGAATCTGCCTAAATCATGTAAATACAGAATTGTTAATTATTTTGAACGACAGATATGGTGCGGCAACTGCTGTTGATCTAACGCTCCCCAGTTTCCGGTGCCGATCGGAGGTTGTCTTCAACCAAGGCTTGCTGAGAGTCTGTTTTCGAGATATCAGACCTGAAATTCTCTATATAAACTTTTCTGGAACATCTCACAGACCTACGGATGCAGCCCTTAATAGGGTGGTAACCGGAGATAATCAAACACCCCCCCGGGGGTCATTCTGGTAATGATTCTTTTCATCAGATTCTGAAAATCCAGGCACCAGTATTGCTGTGGTCATAGCAGGCTCAG
>JAAGZM010000604.1 GCA_024206355.1 Gammaproteobacteria bacterium
CCATGCAATGAATTTACTCTTGCTGAGTCACTGCCAATCAATTTTGATAAAGCACCATTTTCTATCAATTTCACATTGTGAGCGTCTTGATATTGCCCGACTCTATCTAATGTCTTATCTTCACGATGATCCATCATTTTCGCGATTTTATGTACTTTCTGATGTAGCGTTCCACCCATAGCTACATTCAGTTCTTGCATACCACGACAAACTGCAAGTATAGGCATTTTACGTTTCATCGCTGCTCGAATGAGTGGTAGCGATAAACTATCTCGTTGTGGATCATGATCATCAGGCGTTTCACTTTCTTCATCTGAATAAAGACTTGGTTGGATATTCGATGGGCTACCTGATAAAAATAAGCCATCAAGGTTATCAAGCAACCTTTGATTTAGTTCATCTGAATCGGTTGCTTGGAGATCTTCACCAGGGCCTTGTGCCGGAATTATCAACGGGCATACATCTGCACCATTAGCGACTGCATTAATGTATTTTTCCCCTGCTCCGTGAAAAGAACTAAGACCATAACGGGTTACATCAGAGGGAATTCCCACAACTGGGTATCGATTCATGGTTACTATCCTTAAGGTATTTAA
>JAAGZM010000605.1 GCA_024206355.1 Gammaproteobacteria bacterium
TCCTTTCTAAAAACAATGTAGTGGGTAAAATGATGCGAGTGGGATGGGATGATAAATTTAGGGAGGAGATTGTTTTTGGTCAAAAAATAGTCAAATTATAATCCCGCCCTGACTTACCACTAAATACTCATTTTTATATTAGTAAAATCTTATGATTATGTTTATAATCCTTACCAAATATATTTTTAATGTAATTAATTTACTAAACTTTAAACAATCATGGAGTCATTTAAAATGAAAGCTATCAATATACTAATTTCAGCCGTAGTATTAATATTATCAAATACAACTATTTTTGCAGCAGGTGATGCTGGAGCAGGGGCCTCTGCTTATTCAATGTGTGGCGCATGCCATGGCCTGAAAGGTGAAGGCAATAGAGTAATGAATGCTCCAAAATTAGCTGGGCAAGACGACTGGTATATAATTTCTTCATTAAAAAAATTCAAAAATGGCACTCGTGGGAAAGGTGATCCTGTTGCAGCTGCAATGATTCCTATGGCTACAATGTTGGATGATAAGAAAATGGAAGATATAGCTGCTTACATAGCTACTTTCTAATAATTGTAAGAAAATTGGATTTAACAATTCTAAATATAATAAAAGCTAGGAATCTCTATGGGTACTAACGAATATAATTATAAAGTTGTCAAGCAATTTGCTTTTATGACAGTCATTTGGGGTATTGTGGGAATGCTGGTAGGTGTTATCATCGCCGCTCAGCTAATTTGGCCAGATATGTTCAAAGATATTCCTTGGTTAAGTTATGGACGATTAAGACCTCTGCATACTAATGCTGTAATCTTTGCGTTTGGTGGTAGTGCTTTATTTTCTACTGCTTATTATGTAGTGCAAAGAACTTGTCATACTAGATTATTTTTAGACAAGCTAGCTGCATTCACATTTTGGGGATGGCAGTTAGTTATTGTTGCTGCGGCGATCACTTTACCTCTTGGTATAACTACAGCAAAAGAATATGCTGAACTTGAGTGGCCAATTGATATATTGATTACGCTTGTATGGGTATCTTTTGCAATTGTTTACTTTGGTACGATTATCAAACGTAAAACAAGCCACATTTATGTAGCTAACTGGTTCTACGGTGCATTCATTCTAACTGTTGCTGTTCTACACTTGGTTAATAGTGCTGCAATCCCTGTTACCCTAATGAAATCTTATTCTGCCTACTCTGGTGCTATCGATGCGATGGTTCAATGGTGGTATGGACATAATGCTGTTGGATTTTTCTTAACAGCTGGTTTCCTAGGTATGATGTATTACTTTGTTCCTGTTCAATCAGGGCGACCTGTTTATTCTTATAGACTATCTGTTGTTCACTTTTGGGCATTGATTGCTATCTATATGTGGGCTGGTCCTCATCACCTTCAATACACTGCATTACCTGATTGGGCTCAATCTTTGGGAATGGTATTCTCTCTGATTCTATTAGCGCCTTCATGGGGAGGTATGATTAACGGTATGATGACGATGTCTGGAGCATGGCATAAGTTACGTCAAGATCCTATTCTACAGTTTATGATTGTTGCTCTTTCATTCTACGGTATGTCTACATTTGAAGGTCCGATGATGGCTATTAAGACCGTTAATGCTCTTTCTCATTACACTGATTGGACTGTTGGACACGTTCATTCAGGTGCTTTGGGGTGGGTAGCGATGGTTACAATTGGCACTATGTATTCACTTATTCCTCGACTCTACGGTAAGACTGGAATGTTCAGTGTTACTTTGATCCGCTGGCATTTCTGGATTGCTACTATCGGTGTTGTTCTTTATATAACAGCAATGTGGATTGCAGGTGTAATGCAAGGTTTGATGTGGCGTGCTGTGAACGATGATGGAACATTAACCTATAGTTTTGTTGAATCACTTGAAGCAACTCGCCCCTATTATGGCGTGAGATTGTTAGGTGGGGTACTGTTCTTGGTTGGCATGTTTATCATGCTGTACAACGTGTACAAGACAATATTGGGGCCTGATGAGTCCGATAAGTCTATACCAACACCAGTTTGAGTGAGGAGTAAATCATGAGTCATGAAAAAATAGAAAAAAATGTTGGGCTGATGGCGATTCTTATTATCCTTGCTATCAGTTTTGGTGGACTGGCTGAGATTGTTCCGTTGTTTTTTATATCTCAGACTACTGAGCCTGTAGAAGGGTTAAAACCGTATCCTGCACTCGAACTAGAAGGCCGAGATATTTATATACGAGAAGGTTGCCACGTTTGTCACACACAGATGATCAGACCTTTACGTGCTGAGACTGAGCGTTACGGTCATTACACAGTTGCAGGTGAGGATGTTTATGAACATCCATTCTTGTGGGGTTCTAAAAGAACAGGTCCAGATCTGTCGAGAATTGGAACCCGATACAGTGATGATTGGCACCGTGTTCATCTGAACAATCCAAGAGATGTTGTACCTGAATCTAATATGCCTGCATACAGCTGGTTAAACGGCGGTATTCTTGATGGTGTTGATACAGGATCTAAGATGAAAGCATTGCGTATTGTTGGTGTTCCTTACACTGATGATGACATTGCTGGTGCTGGAGCTGCTGTTAAAGGCAAAACCGAAATGGATGCTATGGTCGCCTATCTACAAGGCCTAGGCAAAGAAATGAGAAACAGGTAAGCGGATGGATATTAACACCATTAGAGGTATAACCACCGCTATCCTGTTGGTTATTTTTATTGGCTTCATTTTTTGGGCTTTTAGCAAAAAACGAAGCAAGGCATTTTCTGAGGCTGAATTATTACCCTTTGATGATGACACAATACAACAAATAAAAAAGAAACGTGAGGTCAGTAGTCATGAGTGATTTCTGGAGCTGGTACATAATTACAATAGTAGTAATAAACATAGTGGGTTGTTGGGGATTGTTATATTTCACCCGTAATTTAGAAGGCGAGCAAGCTGATGATGGCACCACTGGACATGAATATGATGGTATTAAGGAATATAACAACCCTCTACCAAGATGGTGGTTATATATGTTTTATATCACTATTGTATATTCAATAGGTTACTTGGTCGTATATCCTGGATTGGGTAACTATAAAGGCACCTTTGGTTGGACATCGGCTGGACAACATGCAGAAGAAGTTGCTGCGGCGAAGAAAGAATTTGGCCCTATTTTCGCTAAATATGCAAAACTTGATGTTGAAGAGTTAGTGAAGGACAAAAAAGCAGTGACAATGGGACAGCGTATTTTCGCAAACACTTGTTTTGCTTGTCATGGATCAGATGCTCGTGGAGCAGCTGGATATCCTAACCTAACAGATAATGATTGGCTTTATGATGCTACGCCTGATGGTATTAAGCTATCTATTACTAATGGTCGCAATGGCATGATGCCTCCTCAAGGAGCTATATTAGGTGATGATCTGAAAAATGTTGTTGGTTATGTAATGGCATTATCAGGCCGTGATGCTGGTACTGCTGATGTTGATGCCGGAAAAGCAAAATATGAACAAGTGTGTTTTGTTTGTCACCAATCAGATGGTACTGGAAATCCTATGTTAGGTGCTCCTAATCTGACTGACATGGTATGGTTATATGGTGGCTCTGCTGGACAGATTGAGAAATCAATCAAAGATGGACGTACTGGAGTAATGCCTGCACATAAAGATATTTTGACAGCTGAACAAATACATCTGGTTACAGGTTATATTTATTCACTAAGTGCTGAGTAATATCCGGAGTTTGTATTTTCTGACATGAGTAACAAAAAAAAGGTTTCTTCAGACGAATCATCTGATAGTTTAAAGGAAGAGAACCCGACCAGCTTGTACGCTAATGCTCCAACAGTGTATGTGAAAAAGGGTGCTGGTCGGTTTGCAAACCTACGCCTTTTAGCTGCTTGGGTTTTATTAGGCTTATATTATGGTATTCCATGGATTACATGGAATAATAACCAGGCTATTTTATTTGATTTACCTGCCAGAAAATTTCATTTCTTCAGCATAACACTATGGCCGCAAGACTTTATCTACTTAGCGTGGTTACTGATCATTGCTGCGTTAACATTGTTCTTCTTTACTTCATTAGCTGGACGCCTTTGGTGTGGCTATGCTTGCCCTCAAACAGTTTGGACGAAAACGTTCCTATGGATTGAGCGAGTTATCGAAGGTGATAGGAACAAGCGCATGAAGCTTGATAAATCACCTTTATCTTCAAAAAAAATTGGTATAAAAGCATTAAAGCACTTTAGCTGGATTACTTTTGCTCTTTTCACTGGTTTTACATTTGTTGGATTTTTCACACCTATTCATGATCTGGTATATAAGCTAGCTGATTTTTCTTATGGGCCTTGGGAAACCTTTTGGATCTTATTCTATTCTTTAGCTACCTACGGTAATGCTGGCTGGTTAAAAGAGCAGGTTTGTATCTATATGTGTCCTTATGCACGTTTTCAGAGTGCAATGTTTGATGAGGACACTTTAATTATTGCTTATGATGATAAGCGTGGTGAATCTAGAGGTTCTAGAAAGAAAAAAGATCCAAATTATAAAGAACAAGGATTAGGCGACTGCATCGATTGCGAACAATGCGTGCATGTATGTCCCACAGGTATTGATATTCGAGAAGGCTTGCAGTACGAATGTATCGCTTGTGCAGCTTGTATTGATGTTTGCGATACTGTTATGGACAAAATGGATTATCCAAATGGTTTAATCAGCTATACCACAGACAATCAAAAAAATGATGAAGGTAAGCATATATTAAGACCTAAAATTATGTTGTATGCGGCTCTTTGGCTGTTGATGATTGCCGGGTTTGTTTATTCAATTAATAAACGTATACCTTTAGGTATTGATACTATTAGAGATAGAAGTAGTCTTTATACGACCACCGTTGATGGTTTGGTTGAGAATGTTTATAGCGTTAAAGTTCTAAATATGTCACAAAAACAAGTGATTTACACTCTTGAAATTAGTGGTATCGATTCAGTTAAAATTCTTGGTGTCACTGAAATCACGATAGCCTCAGGTGAAGTTGTTACCATTCCGATACGACTACAAATTGATCCCATGGAATTAAAGTCTTCAAGTACACTGATTACTTTTACAGTTCAGTCAACCAATGATCCAAATATTGTTGCTGAATCTGAAAGTCGATTCTTAGGTCCCTTATCAGGTTTTTAAAATATGACGACTTCAACGACAGATGCAGATTTGATAAAACCTTGGTATAAGCAGTTTTGGCCCTGGTTTATTATGGTTCCCCCAGCAACTGCAGTGGTTGCAGGGCTAATTACTGTTTATATAGCATTTGAAAATGCCGATGATCTGGTTGTTGATGACTATTACAAATCTGGTCTTGCTATTAACAACCGCATTCAACAACAAAAGAATGCTGCCGATTATGGTTATGCAGCGACCTTAAATCGATTACCTGATAATCGATTATTCCTGAAGTTTGATAATGCTGTTCCAAACGAAGAATCATTGCAGTTACTTTGGTCACATCCTGTTGTGGCTATAAAAGATTTTACGATTGTTCTGCATAGACAAATGGATGGTAGTTTTCAAAATAAGTCAGAAAATGATCTAGCTGGTCGCTGGTTTCTTCGATTGTCTAATAATGATGACTGGATGATAAAGTCTGAAATCAGTGTAGAAAAAGATACTGTACATCTTACTCCTCAATTGAATTGATCTTTTGAATGTCAACCAACAATAACACTTGTTTCCATTGCGGGTTAGAAAATAGCTTTGGGAAAAAATACCAGGTAGAAGTGAATGGCAAGACAGAATATATGTGCTGTCCTGGCTGTCAGGCTGTCTGTGGATCAATTATTAGTCTGGGGTTAACAGATTATTATCAATTTAGAGAAAATCTCCCAGAAACGCCACCTAGAGATATGGAAACTGAGTTGCAACATCTCGATTTCTATGATCATGAAAAGGTACAGAAAAAATATGTCACTTTAGATGAAGACAACCTTCAGTATATTGCACTAATGGTTAATGGCATTGTTTGTGCTGCCTGTACATGGTTGATTGAAAGTAGGCTATCAAAACTGGAAGGTATTTCTAAAATAACGGTAAACCAATCGACAAGCAGAGCAACGCTTTCTTGGGATCCTGAATTTATTAGTCTGAGCTCAATACTAAAAGCGATCAACCAACTTGGTTATGAAGCCTATCCTTATGATAAAAAAATTCGTGAACAACATCTGATTGATGAGAAAAAGCGCTCCTTGCAACGCTTAGCTGTGGCTGGTCTTGGCATGATGCAAGTGATGATGTTTAGTTTAGGATTTTATATGGATCCCAATCAGGAAATGGCTGAATCAACAACATTGTTATTACGTTGGGTCAGTCTATTAGTTTCAACTCCCGTTGTTTTTTATGCTGGCAGTCCATTTTATTTATCAGCATTTAAGAGTGTAAGAAATTTTACCGTCAATATGGATGTCCCAGTAACATTGGCAATATCTTCAGCTTGGGTTGCAAGTACTTGGTCTACCGTTACCGGTCATGGTGAAATCTATTTTGATTCAGTGAGCATGTTTGTCTTTTTCTTATTGACGGGACGATATCTACAAATGATATCAATCCATCGTTCTGGGAGAGTACTTGAAGAGAGACTTAAATCAAAACCTGAAACTGCAATTCGTCTGATAGACAGTGAACAAGAGCGAATATTGCTTGATGATGTGTTACCCGGAGAATTGATTTTAGTAAAACCAGGACAACAAATTCCTTGTGATGGAATTATTGAAACGGGTGAGACAACGATTGATGAATCTATTCTAACTGGTGAATCTCTACCATTACTCCGTAATAGTGGTGAAAAAGTAGCGGCAGGTTCAATAAATACAGGTAATGTTATTACTGTTTTAGTAACAAATAGTGCTGAAAATTCAACCTTAACAGGCATTATAAACCTTTTACAAAAAGCCCAACAGACGAAGCCCAAAGTACAACTATTAGCAGATAAAATAGCCAGCTATTTTGTTGTTACGGTATTACTATTAGCATTCTCAACGGGTATGTTTTGGTACTGGAATGATAGCTCGCAACTCTTTAATGCCGTACTGGCTGTCTTAGTGGTGACTTGTCCTTGCGCACTGTCATTAGCAACACCTGTTGCAATTACCAGTGGGCTTGGAAAGTTAACCGAGCAGGCCTTATTGCTTAATCGTACGGCAGCCTTGCTTAACCTCAGTGAGCTGACGGATGTTATCTTTGATAAGACAGGAACCTTAACCACTAATCGATTTTCTGTTTCTTTGATTGATAATTTTTCAGAAAAATCAGATGATGAAATCCTACAAATCATTGCAATGCTTGAAAGCCACTCGGATCATCCTATAGCCAGTGCTTTTTCAGTTATTGAGAATAATATTGACATCAAAGTCACGGATGTTAGCATCTTACCTGCCAGTGGAATTGAAGCAAAAATAAACAAAGAACTCTGGAAGTTTGGTAATGCTTCAATGCTAGGTGAACTGAAATGCCCCATCGAGTTACCTACTATATTACCCGGCCAGCTAATTTTATTTTTAATCAAAAGCAATCAGTGTCAGGCTCTGTTAGTGCTCGAAACAGAAATAAGAGACACGGCCAAAGAGACAATTGAGCACTTAATAGCTAAAGATTTAAATATTCATTTATTGAGCGGTGATCAAGAGCTTAATGTAAAGCAAATCGCAAATACACTGGGTTTAGATAACTATCTTGCTGAGCAATCACCTGAACAAAAGTTAAGTTATATCCAAAAGTTGCAAAAATCAGGACGTAAAGCTGCAATGGTGGGCGATGGTATAAACGATAGTCCCGCAATGGCAGCCTCGTTGGTATCAGTGGCAATGGCAAAATCAACAGATATTACGAAGGTCAGTGCCGATATAATCATGCTCTCTGATGACCTGAATTTAATCAATGATTCAATTGACACCTCAAAAGCAGTTATACGTGTTATTAAACAAAACGTAATGTGGGCTTTATCGTATAACCTTCTAGGATTGCCGCTTGCAATGTCAGGAATTTTAACACCTTGGCTTGCCGCATTAGGTATGTCTATCAGCTCATTAGTGGTAGTATTAAACGCCCTTCGACTTTCTAGGAAAAGCTAATGAGTATCCTTTATTTATTGCTACCAATTGCTTTAGTTTTTCTGACACTTGCAGTCATTATTTTTTTCTGGGCAATTAAAAATGGACAGTATGATGATATGCAAAGCCAAGCAATGAAGATTGTTATTGAAGATCACTTACAACAAAAAGATAAAACAGTTTCTTCCTCAAATAGTGATGAAAAAAGCAGCGGAAAAATTAATGAATTATCAAATAGTAGGAATGGGAAATGACTTTTGAAACAATGTTATTCTCAGCTTTGATGGCTGGCCTTTTTGGTAGTTTGCACTGTGCAGGCATGTGCGGTGGTATAGCATCTGCATTAGGAATGAGTTTAAAAACAAATTCTGAAACTACGAAAACCTTCTATCCAGCATTGTTTTATCAGATAGGTAGAATAAGCAGTTATGCAATAGCTGGCTTTATTGCAGGCTCTTTTGGTGATGTGTTAAATCAATCGGAGTTGGTAAAAGATCTTGGTATTTACACTCGCATATTTTCGGCTATTTTTATGCTTGGGCTAGGTCTCTTTCTTGCTGGTTTATTTCCTTCTTTTTCATTAGTTGAAAAAATTGGAGTTCCTCTTTGGAAAAAAATATCACCTTTATCTAAGCACCTTTTACCAGTTAAATATGTTCATCAGGCTTATGGTCTAGGTTTATTGTGGGGATGGCTTCCATGTGGATTAACTTACAGTATTCTACTTTGGTCGTTAGCAGTCGGTAGTGGAACTGAGGGAGCATTACTGATGTTTGTATTCGGTTTAGGAACTATCCCTGCGATGCTGCCAATAACACTAGGAGCTGGGCATGTTACCAAGTTGACAAAACATCATGTGCTAAGAAAAGTGGTAGGCTTACTGATTGTTGTAGCAGGCTTATACATTCTTATTCATACAGTTATGATGGCCAATTCTGGTCATGACCGCTTGAAGATGCAAACTGAGCAAGGTCGGGAAGAAATGGATCACAGTAAAATGAACCATGACCCCTAGCTCTACCATCCAATTCAATCAAGAGGGTCAGATCAACTTGATTTTCAAGTTGATCTGACCCTCTTGATTTTCAAGTTGATCTGACCCTCTTGATTCTATCGAATATGGTTTGTTAATTCTACAATCATTCTGGCTGTTGCGCCCCAAATGTTTTTATTGTTCCAAATTATTTTATAGTAATCATATTTTTTCTTTTGATAGAGAGCAGTTTCTAGCTGTTGATTTCTACTCTCCATAAGGAAGGAGAGAGGGACGTTTAATATCTCATCGACTTCTTCTTTGTCTATCGTTAATTCAGGTAAGTCAATTGTATAGGCAATATAAGGAAAAATACGATAACCGGTCATAGTAGGATGCTCTTCTAGTTGACCGAAAACCTGTAGATGGTTTCTATCTAGCCCAATTTCTTCTTCAGTTTCGCGCAAGGCTGTGTCCAACAAATGCTCATCATGTGTCTCATAACGACCACCTGGAAAACTAATTTGACCAGCGTGGCTACTCAGATGTTCAGCGCGTTTTGTCAGTAGTATATGCCACTTTTGTTCAATTTTATGCAGAATTATTAAAACCGCTGATGCTTTTAATGGATCAGTAAGATCCGGCATTGCAATTGGATTAATAAGTTTCGGAACAGCTTTTGTGATGCTCTCAATATTCAATCTTAATCACTCATTACTGGCTCTAAAATGGGAAGAATACGACTGACTTTATCAAAAGTTTCCTGATATTCATCTTGCTGAATAGATTCGCTGACTAATCCGCCCCCAGCCCAACAAAATAGCTTATCATCCTTTCTTACCAAGGTTCTGATACATATACTACTGTCCATGTTGCCGCTGCTATCAATATAGCCAATTGAACCACAATAATAGCTTCTTCTATTGGGTTCTAGTTGCTCAATAATATTCATGGCTCGGATCTTTGGTGCTCCAGTAATCGAGCCACCTGGGAAACAACTTGCAAGTAGGGTATAGGCACTTTCATTTTCTTCAAGTTCACCTCTAACCGTACTGACCAAGTGATGAACCGAATGAAAAGTTTCGAGGGCAAATAAATGTGGAATATTAATGCTTCCCGGCTTACAGGTTCTACCTAAGTCATTGCGCATGAGATCAACAATCATTAAATTTTCTGCACGATCTTTTTGAGAGGCTAACAATTCGTTAATTAACTGTTGATCTTGTTCAAGTGTCTGACCCCTAGGCCTTGTTCCTTTAATGGGTTTGGTTTCAACCTGATTGCCATTCAACTGAATAAATCGTTCAGGTGATAGACTCAGTATATCTGCTTCTCCGGTGTTAATAAACGCTGAAAATGGTGCATTATTGGCTTCACTCAATTGGCAGTAAGCTTGCCAAGAACTACCTATGCAGCTTGCTTCAAATCGTTGAGCAAGGTTTACTTGATAACAATCACCTGCCTGAATATAGGACTGCACTTGATTAAATGCATCGGAATATTCTGCTTCAGTGAAATTAGCTTTCCAGTTTGATTTTAGCCTAAACGACTTAGTGTTTAATGTTTGCTTATATCGTAGCATACGATTAATTTTGCTAGAGAGCTCTCTATAAATACGTTTGCTTTTTTTATTAGTGCAAATAAGATAGCTACATTGTATTTTATGATCGATTATCAAAATACATCCAAATACAGCTGCATAACAACGATTTAGTTGTAAATCATCTTCAGAAATCTTATCAATCGTTTCGTAGGCTCTTCCTAGATCATAAGAGAGCGCAAAAAATAGGCCTCCTATACAAGGTAGGTGAGTTAGCTCACTTGGAATATCAGCTTTATCAATAGGTTGATGGTATTTTTGTAGCGATTTTAAAGGATTGTCAGAAACGACTATTTTATCAGTTATAATACTTATTGGTTGAACCGCTATAATGTCATAACGGCCATTGATATTGTCGCTATTACCACTATCGAGCAAGAACGAACCTTCTTCATCAGCATAGATTGAAAAGAGTTGATTGCGCTGCCAAATCGTTAATTCTTGATAACGAATGTAATCAATATACATGAAAA
>JAAGZM010000606.1 GCA_024206355.1 Gammaproteobacteria bacterium
AAAAAAGAGATTTATCTTTAAATATGATCAGGAAACTACATCATGATCTACATATCCCTCTCGAGAGCTTAATTAACTGATTCTAGTAATAGAACCTATAATTATTTGTCAATATCTTCTAGAATAGTGCCAATAAAACTAGTCTGAAAGTAAATCATAAAACTCATCATTTAGATAATAGTTTTCCTTACCTAGTTTATGTTTTGATAATCCTAGAATCCTCAGTTGGACGCGTTTGAGTGTGTGTTTTTTAGGCTTAGTGGCGCCGACTAAAAAGCCGTTCATACTCATTCTATGTAAGGCTTTTGCCGTCAAGTCAATAAGTCTAAAAAACGTGCAATCAAATGTGTAGGCAAACTCACTCAATGGGTGAATACTAATCCTTCTGTAAGTTACTGTTTTGAAATAAATAACCATAAGTCAGAGCCGGTCAACTGAGGATTCTAGGTTCAACAACAAATTACTCTACTTGCTTTTAGCTTCCTGTTCTTTCTTTTCAGCCTCAGCTTGTTTTGTTTCTTGCTCATTTGTATCTTTCTTTTCTTGGTGTTTATCTTGTCCACCACAACTTCCACAACAACCCATCATTATTTCCTTAGTTTTCTAGTTAAATGTAAAATAGTTTAGTTATTATACTATCAGTTTACCCAAAAGGTTTGATTTATATCGTCAAATTCTATAATTTTTAGCCTGGTCTGCCATCGACTCTTGTCGTGACTAGCATTGGCGCATAAAAATAGAGATAAATACTGAAAGCTAATACCCATAAAATTCCAGAAACGGCTATAGCTACTTGGTAATACTCAATAAACCATGCAGGTAAAATAACTCTGATCAGAGCTGCTACAAGAATTGAAAGAAATGCTAAAACGATAAAAGCATTGATTTGCTGTGGTCGACCTGTGTGGCCTAAGGAAACTCTAGAAATCATCGATATGATCATTCCACCTATTGAACCGACAGTAAAACTATGAAGAGCTGCACTAGTATTTGCCAATAGATCAATACTGTGCAATGCAATCATTATAAATCCAAGCGGGATAAATGCATATGAAAAATGCAAAGACCATAACAGTGGTACAGATAAGCTGTGGTGAATTCCCCACCGAAAAAATCGCAAGGCATTGGCAATAGCTGCGATGCTTGCGACCGCAAATAGTAGCATATTGGGTACTTGATCAAGTCCGATAAGAGCAATAATCAGCATCAATAAAATAGAGATTATTGAAATAATTTCTAGCCACTTGATGGGTATTAGTCTTTGGCAATCAGTTGTATTGGCAGTGAAAGCAGGAATGACGCGCCCACCTAATACGGCAATTAATAATGTAAAAACCATAACTGTAGCATGTAAGCACTGTAAGGCTAGGGCGTATTGGTTATTAATAACTGCCCAGTGGCTGATTGCATTGATGATCGCTAGAATGGATAAAATAGGCACGAACATTAAATTTTGCCACTGCTTTACCTTGATGACTGGATAAGCCATAGCGATGGTAACAAACACTAGATAAGTGACATCAACGCCAGCAATCAACCATTTTGGTAGACCTAAGTTAAATGCTATTAAGATCCGTCCTGCCAACCAGGTGAAAGCTAATATGAACAGGGGCCATCCTCTGATAGCTCTAGTGTCGGTCCAGTTGGCAACTGCGGTTAATAAAAAACCAGCAACAATAGCAGTGCCAAAACCAAAAAGCATCTCATGCCCATGCCACCATATTGGTCCTCCATGAGGCAACCAAGCAGATGGATATAACCAGAAATATACCCACCAACCTATGGCAATAGCCGCAAACAATGTACCACCTAAGAAAAGGGGTCGAAAAGCTAATCGAAAAACAGGCGGGATTGCTAATGCTATTTTGTTGTTATCAACGTTTAGAGACATGAAACTATCCGTACAAATACTTACTTTAAATTATACGATTTATTATACAGAATTAAGCAACAAAATGCTTAGTTTCTCATCTGTATAAGCTTGTAATTAAGGGTTGATAAGTTGTGGTAGATCATAATCTTCGTCTAACAAATAGGATAAAAATATTGTAGTACGATTGTGTTCAAAGTAGTATCAATTCTGTTTTATACTCTCATCATATTTGAAAAGATTAATTAGGAATGTTAAATGTCAAACAAATTATTAAGAAAAATCATAGGCTTAATATTAATTTCTGCGGTTATTTCAGTTACTTCAGCTAAAGATAAGGAAACAGTTAACAAGCGAGCAGATTATATTCGATCTCACTATGCTAAATATGAATATCAAATTCCTATGAGCGATGGTGTTAAGTTATTTACTTCTGTTTATATTCCCAATGATGATAGCAAAAAGTATCCCATATTGATGAAACGCACTCCTTATCGTGTTGCTCCTTATGGTTTGGATAAATATAAAAAGTCATTAGGACCTTCTGAAAGTTTTGAGACTGAAGGTTATATTTTTGTATTCCAAGATGTTCGTGGCAAGTTTATGTCGGAAGGTGAATTTATTAACATGCGTCCACAAAACGCGGCTAAAAATAATGATATTGATGCTGATGATGCTACGGATACTTACGATACTATTGATTGGTTAGTAAAGAATATCCCAAACAATAATGGCCGAGTGGGCATGCACGGTACTTCTTATCCAGGTTATTATGCTTCAGTGGGTGCAATTAACAGTCATAAGGCGCTTAAAGCTATTTCACCTCAAGCACCTATAGCTGATTGGTTTTTTGATGATTTTCACCGTAATGGTGCCTTTGTTACTCCCATGGCTTTCATATTTTTTGATACCTTTGATAAACAAATAAAAGGGCAGTTAGGTCATTGGCCTGAAAATATGAAGTTAAGCACTCATGATGGTTATGAGTTTTTTCGCTCTCTTGGACCGCTGAGCAATGTGAATAAAAAATATTTTGAAGGTACACGTCCATTTTGGAATGAACTTACTAAGCATCCAAACTATGATGAATATTGGAAAAAACGCAATGTTCTACAACATTTAACTAAAATTAAACCTGCTGTGCTGATTGTTGGTGGTTGGTTTGACACTGAAGATCTGTATGGGCCTTTATCGACTTATCAGACTATGTCTAAAAACAATAAAGATGAGAAGGTGAAGATTGTTCTAGGTCCTTGGTCCCATGGACAATGGAATAGTACTAAAGAGACAAACAGTTTAGGTGAAGCTAACTTTGGTTTAGATTCAGGTAAATGGTTCCAAGAAAATGTACAGTTACCATTTTTTAATCATCACTTAAAAAACAAGAAAGATTTGAAAATTGCTACTGCTACGGTATTTGAAACTGGTGCCAATCGCTGGCGAAAGTTTGCTAACTGGCCACCTAAAAATACCAAAGAACACACCTTGTATTTTGGTGCTAATGAAAAGTTACTTACTCAAGCTGAGTCAAAGACTGCTTCTAGTGAATTTATCAGCGATCCTAATAAACCAGTTCCTAATACGGCTTATATCGATAGAGGCTGGAGTAAAAACTATATGGTTGAAGATCAGCGCTATACGGCAAGGCGTCCCGATGTTCTGGTGTTTGAAACGGAAGTAGCAGAAGTCGATCAGACTATAGCTGGAGCAATTGATCTTAATTTATGGTTTTCTACTTCTCAATCTGCTGCGGATATTGTTGTTAAGCTTGTTGACGTTTTTCCTGGAAAAGATGTCAATACGGACAAGATTGATAAAAATACTGGTAATCGCCACGAACTCGTTCGTTGGGGTGTTATTCGTGGGCGATTTAGAAACAGTATGAGTCAACCTGAACCTTTTGTTTCTAATCAGCCTACGGCTGTCAACTTTGAGCTTTATGATGTGCTTCATACAATTAAGCGTGGTCATAAATTGCAGATACAGATCCAGAGTAGTATGTTTCCTTTTATTGATCGCAATCCTCAGAAATATGTTTCTAATATTTTTGATGCAAAGGAAGAGGATTTTGTTAAGGCTATGCATACGATTTATCATAGTGAAAAGTATCCTAGCTCGCTTACTTTTCAAACGATTGATTAAGGTGTTTGCTTGATACTTTTGGTTAGCACTGAGCGTTTTGCTTAGGTAATGATGAGGATCCTAGTTAAACATCTCTAATTTGTATTTTGATTCAAAGATATGTGATTTTCCGGTTAATGGATCATTAAAGTTAAGAGTCTTTGCTAAAAGCTGTAGAGGTATATCGAAATTATCAGTTTGCTCTGGGAGTAATTGGGGATAAAACTTATCATTTAAAATTGGTGCCCCAATTTTCATCATGTGCAATCTAAGTTGATGTGTTTTACCGGTACTTGGTTTGAGTTCAAAAAGTCCAAGTTGATTTTTGATTTCAATCAGTGATATTTCAGACTGGGCATTAATTTTACCATCAACCTCATGCATGGTGAAAGCGGGTTTACTTTTTTCTAAGCGATTTTCTATTTGCCAATGCTGTGGTAATTGCTGCTGTGATATT
>JAAGZM010000607.1 GCA_024206355.1 Gammaproteobacteria bacterium
GATATTTGAAATCCCATCTCTTTCAGCTCGACAAGTGTATCAATAGCAAATTCTTGATCATCCATTAAGAAGCTTTCAGTCAGCTCTAACTCAATATTTTTAGAGCTCAAATTAGTTTCTTCAATAATATTCAATACAGATTGACTAAAGCCTTCCATTTTAAATTGTCTACCTGAAACATTAATCGCAAGATATGGAGGAGCAACACCAGCATTTTGCCACCTTTGATATTGCATACATGCCTGTCTTAATACCCACTCTCCAATTGGAACAATAAGCCCAGTATCTTCTGCTATGTAGATAAATTCACCTGGTGAAATTAAGCCCTTATCTCGACTTTGCCAACGAACTAGAACTTCGGCACCTGATAAACATTTACTCATCACATCAATTTGAGGTTGGAATACCACTCGTAACTCTTGACGTTCAATAGCTTGACGTAGATCTTGTTCCATTGATAAACGATCTTTTGCTGACTGTTGCATTTCTTCTGTGAAGAACTGGTAATTATTTCGACCTGATTCCTTTGCTCGATACATAGCTATATCTGAATTTTTTACTAATTCTTCCTCAACAGTACCATCGGCAGGGTACATACTGATGCCAATACTAGCGCCAATAATTGCCTCGTAGCCATCTATATCCAGAGGAGAACTTAGTGCTTCAAGTAATACTGAAGCAACTCTACTCGCATTTTTTGGGCCATATATAGGCGATAAGATAATCGCAAATTCATCACCACCAAAACGAGCAATGGTGTCAGACTCTCTCACCGTCTGTTTCATTACATTCGCTACTTTTATAAGTAATTTATCACCCGCAGAATGTCCTAAAGAATCATTGATATTTTTAAAACGATCGAGATCGATAAATAATACTGCTAAAAAGGTGCCCTCTCTCTGCACTTTCTGCAATGATTGGTGAAGACGATCTATAAATAGGTTTCTGTTAGGAAGATTTGTTAATTGATCGTAGTTAGCTTGATAGAGAATGCGATCTTCAGAATATTTTCTTTCACTAATATCATTTCCAATAATGACATATTCAAGCACTTTTTCCTGACTATCTTTTACTGTAGTAACCGATGTCCATTCAGGATAAGTCTCACCACTTTTCTTTCTCCGCCATAATTCACCTCGCCAGTGACCATGCTTTAATACAGATATCCACATTGTATCGTATACTTGCTCATCTTCACGGGTGGCACGCAACATCCTTGGGCTTTTTCCAATAATGTCAGTTTCAGTGAAACCTGTCATTTTGCTAAATGAACTATTCACCATTCGAATCAATCCATCTGCATCAAGTACCATGATTGCATCGCTTGATGCCTCAAACACAACAGCTGCTTGTCTTAACTCATCATCACGCTCTCTTTGATTAGTTGCATCTTCAAACGACAGGACAATTCCACTACTCATACTTTCGAAACTAGCCGCTTTGGCTGTTATGTGACTCCAAAATGATTTGCCATCTTCTCTGATTAATCGAACCTCAGTTTCAAAATAATCACGAGAAGAAAGCTCATAAATAACCTGCTCAAGAACATTATTAGAGCCGTCTGTCGTTTTAATGATACTTTCCCAGGCTTTATTAATTATTGTGGAACTACTGCGGCCTAGTAGACGGCCTAAAGCACTATTCGCACGTACTATTTGCTTATCAACTACTAAAACTAAGCCTACACTGGTATGATCAAAAATCAGAGTTTGTTCTGTCCTGATGCGATCAAGTTTATCTCTCAAAATACGTTTAGCTGTTACATCTTCTATAGTCAGTGACCAGACTTCTTGATTTTTGGTAGTTAATGGTACAGAGGAAACGTTTAGTGCTAGCCATCGGTATTTTTTCCCTTCATTAGCAACTATGAACTCATCTTTCCATAAAGAGGAAGAGTTACCTTTTTTTGCTGCATTTTGGAAAAAAGTGCTGGCTTCAATGCTAATCAATGAGGAAATTGACTCATTAACAATTAACTGAGCATCTAAATTAAAAATATCACAACACTGATGATTTGCATAAAGGATTTCTGCTTCAGAATTGACTACCAACATACCCAATGGGAAATGACTAAATAACCCTTGTAACCAATCTATATCAATTGTTCGTGATATTTTGGTTATAACTTTTTTGAAATGTTTGTGTTGAAGATAAAATAATAATCGCAGCAAGCCAACACATATAAAAAGTGCACTATAAAAAGTAACCGGTGAAGAAACAGATGATCCATAGAGCCATCCAATGACTAAAAAAGTCACTGCGACAAAAAACATCAATAAATAGAAAACTATAGATTCGTTCTTCATGCTTATACTAGTTTATCCATGGTTAAATAACAGCCCTGCTTCCATCATATATCGATTAGCTTTAATTGTCTGCAATCAGTCAGTTTTCTCTGTAACTAACGACTCATCAAGCGTTATACCCTGTTCTTCTAATGCTGCGAGTATCGGCGTATAAATACCACTATTCATTGGCAACACAACACCTCTATCTTCAATAACACCTGAAAGAATCAGATCGGCAGCAATAGCTGCAGGTGTACCTACAGTTTTCGCCATAGCTGAATAACCGTCAACGTCCCCTTCCAGAATTATAGTAGAATGCCTTATTTCCTTTATGTCTTGAGCATTAATACTGATTAGCTCATGCTGTAAAACAACCATATCAACTTCATCTTCAGTATATGAGAGTTTTTCAATAAGCAACTGACAAAAAGCATCAATCATTGAATTTGCATTGCCAACAGTTTGATTGATATCTAATAGCCCAAGCCATGTAATGGCATCGTACACTAATTTGCTTTTATTGGATAATAGTTGTTCTAAGTTTGTCACATTATCTTCTAATAAAGATTTCCAGCTTACAGGTGAATTAGCATCAAGTTCTAAATTTGTATTTTGATCTAATAATCCTAGCTCTTTGCAACATTGTAATATTTCTGAAAATCCTGGATATCTTAAAGTACCTCGAAAAACTTCTTCAGCATCATCCAAACCATAAATATCTCGATAACTGACGGAATCTCTATTTGGATAACCTTCAAGTTCCATTCCTGATGATAAAATTACTTTCTGCACATTCTTAAGAAGCTGTTCGGCATCAACAGTAACTACCTTACCAGCCTTTAGAAACGTTGCACTATTTAACAGTGCTAACAGGACACTTTTAGGAGCCCACGCAAATTTATAACCAAGCGGATTATTATTTGAACTAAGTGCTGGAAGTCCACCACACCATGAAACAAATGATTTTAAGCTACCTCCATTTTCATTAATTGAATCGATCATCTGCATGGCACTGAGATGATCAATACCAGGATCAAGCCCAATTTCATTTAAAATACAGATATTTTTATCGACCGCTTGTTGGTGCAATGCTTTTATTTCAGGAAATTCATAGCTCGCAGTAATCATGTGCTTTGAATATTTAATACATTGCTTAGCCACATTGACGTGAAACTGATAAGGAACAAAACTGATTGTCAAATCATGTTCAAAAACTAAAGCTCCTAGGGATCCATCATCAGCAACATTGAGTTCACTAATACTAATGGTTGGAAAATCATCAGCAATTGCCTGTGCTTCTTCTAAAAATTGGCTTGCTACAGTTATTTCATGCTCTTTATCAGTTAAATACTTAACCA
>JAAGZM010000608.1 GCA_024206355.1 Gammaproteobacteria bacterium
AGGACTCATGTGTGATAAAAAGAAACGCAGTGTCCTGAATAAAACTCAGGGGCGACAAAAGCCAAGAAAGGTGAAACAGGCTGTACCAGATATATTGGTTAACCATGTTTTAAGTGCTTATCTAAAGCAGTTTCAGGCATGGGCAGAAATAAAAGGATTGACTGAACAGACCTTAAAAACCCGAGCAGGGCACTTGAAGCGGTTTATTATCTGGTGTGATGAGCGCAGTATTAATCACCCTAAAGAAGTGACTAAGCCAATACTGGAACGCTATCAAAGATACTTGTTTGAGATACGTCAGAAAAATGGGGAACCGCTGAGCTTTCGCACTCAAGCAGGACAACTGGCTTCACTGAAAGCCTTCTTTAAATGGTTGTCACGGGAGAATCATATCTTATCGAATCCGGCCAGTGAACTGGAAGCGCCTCGCTATCGGAAACGGTTGCCCAAACAAATATTGAGTGTTGAGGAAGTGAACCGAGTCCTGGACTTGCCTGATGTTCATAGCCCTTATGGATTAAGGGACAAAGCCATCTTAGAGCTGTTATACAGTATAGGCATTCGCCGTATGGAACTGTCGAATCTGGAAGTTCAGGATATTGACAGGGGACGAGAAACCATCTTGATACAGGAAGGAAAAGGGCGTAAGGATAGAATGTTGCCTTTGGGTAAACGGGCATTATATTGGGTGGAAAAGTACCGTCTGGAATCCCGACCATTGATGATCAATGATGCCTATGAGCAACACTTATTTCTGACGGATTACGGGGAGCCGTTTGCTAATAATTATAATCGCTTGAGCAATCTGGTGAAACTGTATCTTAAACATGCTCGGATTGATAAGACAGGAAGCTGTCATCTGTTCCGTCATGCCATGGCTACGCACATGCTGGATAATGGCGCTGATATTCGCTTTATACAGGCTATGTTGGGTCATTCCAATCTATCCACGACTGAAATATATACTCAAGTGAGTGTGGAGAAGTTACGAGAAATCCATGCGGCCACGCATCCAGCTAAGCTGGAAGAGGGGAAAAAATAACAAAGATTGCTAAAGTTTGTTATTATTAATGTATCAACCCTAAACGAGGTCAATAGTATGAATGTCTCATTAACACCCAAATTAGAGGACTTTGTGAAACAAAAAGTCTCAACAGGCATGTATAACTCCGTCAGTGAAGTGATACGGGAAGCCTTAAGATTACTGGAAGAAAAAGAAGCCTTAAAAGCCATGAAACTGGATGCTTTAAAAACAGAAATACAAGAGGGAATTGACTCTCTGGACAATGGACAAGGCAAGCCGCTGGATATGGAAGCCATTAAGGCCAAAGGGCGTAAAATAATGGCTCAGAGGGATAATTGATGCCAGAACTGATCACCTCACCAGAAGCCGAACAGGATTTACTGAGTATCTGGTTGTTTATTGCTGAGGACAGTCCAGTCAATGCAGATCGCTTTGTGGATAAAATCCAGACAACGGCACAACGACTGGCTGAGTTTAAGGATATGGGCACAGCACGCCCAGAACTGGCGGAAGCACTGTTCTGCTTTCCAGTGGCTCATTATGTGCTTTATTATCGTAAAACTGAGGCAGGGATTGAACTTGTTCGTGTCTTGCGTAGCTCTATGGATGCGCCTCAACTCTTTTAAATATTTTTTACTCTTCATAAATGGCTGCATGGACAATCGGGGCTTAGCACCTGTTCGCACGTTCATGGGAAAGAATGCCGCTGCTTTGCTCATCAAGGTTTGTCATTGGTCTTGCTAAAAAGCAACAGCGCAAGCCCACTGCCAATCCTTCATGAGCAAAACGGCTCCTTACGGGTTTACCAAACCAGTCAGCAGTTTGCTAAAGCAAAC
>JAAGZM010000609.1 GCA_024206355.1 Gammaproteobacteria bacterium
CCACTGGTGAAGTTGCCGTAGTGATTTCAGAATCAAGGACTCGCAGATTAAGGCCTAAAGTCATGATATTACTTAATGCTGATAAGTCAGAACGTGAAGATTTTATTATTTGCAATATGTTAAATGAAACTCATAGTAAAGATGGTACAGTCCTTAATATAAAATACGCACTACCCCAGGGAAGCTTCAATATTCAAGCCGATGATTATTTTTTGTGAGTAGATATGCTAATACCACTAACCGATCTTGAAACTGCTTATGACCGTAATGAGTTATCAGATAAAATTGAACCGCTACTAAATTACGATGATAAGTTAAACTCAGCTTTAATTTTAGTTAATATCTGGCATACTCGACAAATCAGTGCGCACCATGGTTACGATGCTTCCCAAGATATTCTTGCACTTATTATCAAAGAGTTACTCGTCTATGTAAAAACTGATTGTTGCTTACTAAGAACTGGGAATCATGAGTTTGCTTTATTAATTCAAAACATCAAAAATGCAGGCCACTGTCAGTTGGCATTGAACAAAATAATTCGCGATCTAAATAACAAACCTTTGTCTATTGGCAAATTTACATCGAAAACAAAAATGAGTGTCGCTGCTGCTCTCTATCCATTACAGGCTATTACCGCTCAAAGTTTAGTCCAATTTGTCGAAATTGCTATGAATCAATCGGAGATAAGTAATGTTTCGTCTGTCATGTATTCTGAGATTATGAGCGAACGGATCATTAAGAGGTTACAAATTGAATCCGAGTTAGATGTAGCCATTCAAAACAAAGAATTAGAAGTTTGGTATCAGCCAAAAATAAATTCACAAACCGGTACCATTTATGGCGTAGAAGCCCTTTCAAGATGGCGCACAAGAAATGGCAATTTTATTTCCCCAGATATTTTTATTCCTATTGCTGAGGAAAGAAGGTATATTTTTGATCTTACTCAAGGGGTGCTGAATACGGCATTTCGGAATCAAAAAGAATGGATGGCAATGGGCCTGAATATTAACATGGCCGTAAATATTTCCGGTAAGGTTATTGATGATGATGAGTTCGTTGATTTAATAGAACATTGCTGTGGTATATGGGAAACTGCTCCTCAACATATCACTATAGAAATTACTGAAACGGCAATGATGAACTCAATGGAGGAAAGCCTGAACAAGTTAAATATCCTTAAAAAGCATGGATTTTTACTCTCTATTGATGACTTCGGAACGGGTTATTCATCTCTCGAATATTTTAAAACACTACCTGTTCATGAGGTTAAAATTGACAAATCTTTTGTGAAAAATATGATAACCAGTGAGGACGATATGAACCTCGTCAGTATGATGGTAGGTCTCGCTAAAAATTTCTCGCTAAAATCGGTTGCTGAGGGAGTTGAGGACAGCAAAACCTTTGAAGCACTAAAGTCTCTAGGTGTTGATCGGATCCAAGGGTATTATTTCGCTAAACCCATGCCAGAAGAAGAGTTTCTGACATGGGCTGAATATTATCTCACTAACCTAGAGATTGATAACTTCTCTTAACTTAAGAGACAGGAAAGTTATTTTCTCTTTCTAGGAGGAGGTAAATCAGTACAGGTTCCCTCAAAAACCTCAGCGGCAAAACCAATCGATTCTGACAGTGTAGGGTGAGGGTGAATTGTTAAAGCAATATCTTCAGCATCACATCCCATTTCAATGGCTAAAGCTGCTTCTGCAATCAACTCACCTGCATTGATCCCACAAATTCCAACACCGATAACTCTGTTGGTAGCATTATCAAAAAGCGCCTTTGTCATACCTTCAGGACGATCAACTCCCAACGCACGACCACTGGCGGCCCAAGGAAAAACACCTTTATTGTATTCAACACCTTTTTCTTTTGCTTCTTTCTCGGTTAGACCAACCCATGCAATTTCAGGATCAGTGTAGGCAACACCAGGAATACAAGCTGGTTCAAAAAAGTGTTTCATACCAGCTATAACTTCAGCAGCAACGTGAGCTTCGTGAGTTGCTTTGTGTGCCAACATAGGTTGACCAACAATATCGCCGATAGCAAATATATGAGGCACATTAGTTCGTAATTGACTATCGACGGCAATAAAACCACTACTATCAACATTAACGCCAGCATTGGCTAAATCAAGCAAATCGCCATTAGGTCGGCGACCTACTGCAGATAAAATTTTGTCATAACGTTGGGCACCTTCAGGTGCATTTTTACCTTCAAAACTGACCCAAAGTCCATCGTCTTTTGCTTCAACCTTAGTGACTTTTGTTTCTAACATAATACTCTCGTACTGCTTTTTCAGGCGCTTTAATAATGGTGATACAACATCTTTATCTGCTGCAGGAATTAGCTGATCAAAAAGCTCTACAATACTTATTTTTGTACCTAGTGCGTTATAAACATTAGCCATTTCAAGACCAATAATTCCGCCACCAAGACAGAGCATAGATTCTGGTACATCTTCCAGCTGAAGTGCAGTTGTAGAGTTTAGAATTCGTGGATCATCTGGTAAAAAGGGCAAATCAACAATGCGAGATCCAGCAGCTATAATACAGTGCTCAAAATTGACGGTTTGGCTACCATCAGCAGTCTCAACTAAAAGACTATTTGCTCCGCTAAACTTACCATAGCCTTGTATAATATCAACTTTCCGAAGTTTAGCCATACTAGCAAGACCAGTAGTTAACTTACTTACCACACCGTCTTTGTAACCACGTAATTTATCGATATCGATAACTGGGGCTTCAAATGCTACACCATGTGCTCCCATGTGTGCAGCCTCATCAATAACTTTTGCCGAATGCAACAAGGCCTTAGATGGAATGCAGCCTACGTTTAAGCATACACCGCCTAATGTGGAATATTTTTCAACGATAACGACTTTAAGCCCAAGATCGGCAGCTCTAAAAGCTGCGGTGTATCCACCAGGGCCAGATCCTAGAACAACGAGTTGCGTCTGTATGTCTTCTTTACTCATGATAGACCTCTAATATAATTATTTTCGTTTTATTTCAGTTAAAGCACTAATCTTCTAATATCACCCAGCGTTCTGCTCAGGTGTGTAATAAATCTTGCTGCCAGTGCTCCATCAATCACCCGGTGATCATAAGATAATGAAAGCGGTAACATTAACCGTGGCTGAAAATCACTACCATCCCAAACTGGTTTCATACTGCTTTTTGAAACACCCAGTATTGCGACATTTGGCCAATTAACGATGGGAGAGAATGATGTTCCACCGATACCACCCAATGAAGAAATAGTGAAGCAACTACCCTGCATACTTTCTATGCCAAGTTTTTTATCTCTTGCTTTTGCAGATACTTCACCCAGTTCATTAGCCAACTCATATATCGATTTTTTATCTACATCTCTGATCACTGGAACAACAAGTCCATCAGGTGTATCAACCGCAACACCAATGTGAAAGAATTTTTTAAGAATAAGATCCTCACCATCATCATCCAGTGATGAGTTAAAGCGAGGATAGGCTTTTAACGACGCAACAACCGCTTTCATCATAAATGCTAAAGGCGTCAACCTTACACCTTCTTCGGCTGCCTCGACTTTCATCGACTTTCTAAAGGCATCCATCTCAGTAATATCAGCTTCATCCTGTTGAGTAACATGGGGAATCGTCATCCAATTTCGATGCAAATTAACACTGCTGAGTTTTTGTATTTTTGAGAGTGGTATCGATTCAGTTTCACCAAACTTAGTAAAATCAATTTTCGGGGTTTGAGGTAAGTTAAACGCACTAGTATTAGCCGTTGCCTTAGGTCTTGATAATTCATATTTAACAAACTGTTGTACATCTTCTTTTAATATACGACCCTTGTTGCCCGTGCCCTTTACTGCACTGAGATCTGCGCCAAGCTCTCTGGCAAAACGTCTAATTGTAGGAGATGCGTATACTAGGCCTTTACGAACAGTTCCCTGTATTGCAGGGTAATCAGGTACTGGCGGTTTATCATTTGCTGGAGCAGGCTTTGGAGCAGGCTTTGGAGCAGGCTTTATTGAATCGGAATTTTCGGATTCAATCGTTAAAATAAGACTATCCTGAGATACTTTATCACCTATCTGACAAGCTATATTGGTAATGATTCCTGCTTGAGTTGAAGGCACATCCATCGTTGCTTTTTCTGTTTCAAGGACAATTAAAGTATCTTCTTTCTCAATAGAGTCGCCCACAGAAACTGGTATTTCTATAATTTCCACATCGGTGACATCACCAATACTAGGTACTGTTATTTCAATTAGCGTTGACAAATCGCTTCTCTCTTTTTATTTGTATTAATTCTTAGTAGGGTCTAGTTTATCTGAACTTATCCCAAACTGTTTCATCGCTTTAGTCACTGTCTTCATTGGAACTTTCCCAGAATCTGCTAGTGACTTAATGGCAGAAAGAGCAATAAAGTAACGATCTACTTCGAAGAAGTTTCTAAGATTCTCACGACTATCACTTCGTCCAAAACCATCTGTACCCAATACTTTATAATCTTGCGATACTTCAGCTCGGATCTGCTCGGCATAACTCTTAATATAATCAGTTGCGGCAACTACAGGCCCGTCACGATCATTCAGCTGAGAGGCCACATAACTCAATTTTTCTTTCTTTTCAGGATTCAATAAATTCCAACGCTGAATATTTTGTGCTTCACGGGTTAATTCATTGAAACTTGTAACACTCCAAATATCAGCACTAATTGCAAAGTCTGAAAGCAATATATCTGCAGCTGCGATTACCTCATTCAAGATAGC
>JAAGZM010000610.1 GCA_024206355.1 Gammaproteobacteria bacterium
AGAGTGCTTGGTTTAGTTCGTGATGTGGTTTTTGCTAATCTTTTAGGCGCAAGTTTAGCTGCAGATGTATTTTTGTTTGCCCAAAAAATACCTAATTTTTTACGACGACTATTTGCTGAAGGCGCTTTTTCTCAGGCATTTATTCCTGTATTAAAAGAATATCAGCACAATCGCAGTGCAGCAGAGCTTAAACACTTTATTGACAGGATTGCAGGAACTTTAGCTGTTATTTTATTAATCGTTACATTCATCGGTGTAATCGGTTCCTCAGGCGTTGTGTCGTTGTTTGGTTTTGGTTTTATTGGTGATCCGGAAAAATTTGAGCTTGCTGATACGTTATTAAAAATAACCTTCCCTTATATTCTATTTATCTCATTGACAGGATTATGCGGTTCATTACTTAACTCTGTTCATCGATATGCGATTCCTGCTTTTACACCGGTGTTATTGAATGTTTCACTTATTTCAGCTGCAATTATAGCGGCACCATTGATGGATGAGCCGACGATAGCACTTGCTTGGGCTATCTTCATCGCTGGTGTATTGCAGCTACTGTTGCAGATTCCTTTTCTCTGGAAACAAGGCTTGTTACCAAAACCTCGTTGGGGATGGAGTGACTCGGGTGTTAAGAGAGTATTAAAGTTGATGGTCCCGGCTTTGTTTGGTGTTTCTGTTAGTCAAATAAACTTGCTCATTGATACTATTATTGCGACATCTTTAATCACAGGTTCAATTAGTTGGCTTTACTATTCAGATCGATTACTTGAGTTTCCCTTAGGTGTTATTGGCATTGCCATTGCCACTGTGATTTTACCTAACTTGTCACAGAAACATGCGCAATCTTCCGAGAATGATTTTTCTGCAATGATCGATTGGGCATTAAGACTGGTGGTTTTAGTGGGCATTCCTGCTGCTATTGGTTTGGTGATGTTGTCAGAGCCATTGATGTTGAGCTTGTTTCAGCATGGTCTTTTTGACACTACAGCGGCCTATAAAAGTAGCTTGAGTTTAATGGCTTATAGTCTCGGCTTAACTTTTTTTATGTTGATAAAAATCTTAGCGTCAGGATATTACAGCCGGCAAGATATGAAAACACCTGTCAGGATTGGCATAATATCCTTAGTCACAAATATTGTTTTAAATTTAGCACTTTATAAACCTTTAGGGCATGTTGGATTAGCGTTAGCTACTTCTATCGCTGCAGCACTTAATGCTTTCTTGCTATATCGTGGTTTACGTAAGAAAAATATTTATAAGCCATCACCAGGCTGGTTAATATGGCATTTAAGACTATTTGTTGCCTGTAGCGCAATGATCGTTACACTTTGGATGTTAAGCCAACCAATAAATATGTGGTACGACTGGTCGATAACTCAGCGCGTGATTCAATTATTCATCGAAATATTTGCTGCAATGGGAGCCTATTTAGCAACCTTATATTTGCTTGGTCTTCGAGTTAGTCATTTACGACATTCAGTATAATTTTCAATTATTTATGGGAATTACATA
This sequence comes from Gammaproteobacteria bacterium, assembly GCA_024206355.1. Lineage (GTDB taxonomy): Bacteria > Pseudomonadota > Gammaproteobacteria > Enterobacterales. Next base: position 1,510 of record JAAGZM010000610.1, read on the forward strand.
TTGATGATGAAAATGACTGGAAATATACCTGTATTATACCTGCATTATAGCTTTTACAGTCTCCTTCAAACAGTTATAATCCAAGGCTTTTTGTGATGGGGAAAGATATTTAATGCAGTTGGTCAGGGGTCTGCACAATATTGATGATAGCCACCGAGGGTCAGTTTTGACTATCGGGAATTTTGATGGCGTGCATAAAGGTCATCAGGCAATATTAAAAAGACTGCAAAAGTGCGCTTTCGATCATAGACTACCTTCCACTGTTATGATTTTCGAACCACATCCTGAAGAGCTGTTTAATCCACAAAATGCGCCTGCTCGATTAACGCGTTTACGTGAAAAGTTGATACAATTTAAACGCTACAATGTTGAGCGTGTGGTGTTGGTTAAATTTAATAAACAATTCTCTCAAATGACTGCCGATCAGTTTGTCATTGATTTGCTGTTGGGAAAGTTGGGCGTTAAGCATTTAATTATTGGCGATGACTTCCGATTTGGATTTAAACGTCAAGGCGATTTTCAAATGTTGGGAAAACTTGCTGAGACGCATCATTTTCACTTAGAGAATACGCATACTTTAACACTAGCTGAAGAACGCATCAGTAGTACCGCTGTTCGACAAGCGCTTTCACTCGGTGATTTAGATAAAACTGAAAAATTACTTGATAGACCATATACAATATCCGGGCGAGTATTTCATGGTGATAGGAGAGGACGAACAATAGGATTTCCTACTGCAAACATACTCTTACATCGATGTGTTAGTCCGCTCAATGGTGTATTTGCAGTAAAACTGCTTTTAAATGAAGGAAAACCAAATCAATCAAGGCATAATGGAATCGCTAATATTGGTAATCGACCAACAGTAGGCGGCCTGAGAGAGCAGCTTGAAGTTCATATTTTTGACTTTGAGCAAGACATTTATGGAGAAGCTGTAGAAGTGACTTTTTTACAATTTATCCGAACAGAGCAAAAATTTAGTGACTTTGAACAACTTAAAGAGCAAATTAGCAAAGATGAGAATAGTGCTAAACAATTTTTTACTAACTTAACTTAAACCCATACATAAAAAGACGACTAAAACTGATGAAAGAATATAAAAGTACCCTTAATCTCCCTAAGACGAGTTTTGCAATGAAAGCAAACCTTGCTAATCGTGAAACTGCCATGTTTAAAGAATGGGAAGAAAACGATATGTATGGTCAAATTCGTGAAGCAAGAAAGGGTTGTGAAAAATTTATTCTTCATGATGGTCCCCCATATGCCAATGGCAATATTCATATTGGACATGCCGTTAATAAGGTATTAAAGGACATTGTTGTTCGTAGTAAAACGTTAAGTGGAAAGGATGCGCCTTACATTCCAGGTTGGGATTGTCATGGTCTTCCTATTGAACTGAATGTTGAGAAAAAAATTGGCAAAGCTGGCGTAAAAGTCAATGTTGCAGAATTTCGCAATAAATGTCGTGAATATGCTGAAAAACAAATCGACGGTCAACGTGAAGATTTTAAACGTCTTGGGCTATTTGGTAACTGGGATAATCCCTATAAGACCATGAATTTTGGCTATGAAGCCAATATCATTCGAACACTGTCTAAAATAGTTCAAAACGGTCATCTTCATAAAGGTTTTAAGCCAGTACACTGGTGCACAGACTGTGGTTCAGCTTTAGCTGAGGCAGAAGTTGAATATCAAGATAAAACATCGCCTGCCATTGATGTAGCTTTTGATTTTGTCGATACAAATGCACTTGCCACTGCGATGCAAGTTGATGCTGTAGATTCTGCTTCAATTGTTATCTGGACAACAACGCCTTGGACATTACCAGCTAATGAGGCTGTCTCTCTCCATGCAGAGCTTGAGTATGTGTTGGTTGCTGCTAGCCATGATGATGGTTCATCACGCAATCTCGTTTTAGCTAAAGCATTGCTTGAATCTGTGTTAGAGCGTTATGAAGTGACGTCTCATCAATTACTGGGTGAATGTACCGGTCAAGCACTTGAAAATATGCTGTTGCAACATCCATTTTATTCTAGACTGGTGCCGATAATCCTTGGTGAGCATGTGACCACTGAATCAGGTACAGGTTGTGTTCATACCGCGCCTGCCCATGGTCAGGAAGACTTCGAAGTGGGTAAGCAGTATGGTTTACCTGTTAATAACCCTGTTGGTGCTAATGGAGTATTTACTGAAACTACCGAGATTTTTGGTGGTCAGTTTATTTTTAAAGCCAACAGCACAATAGTTGAAGTACTTCGTGACAATAAGCAGCTAATCCACCATGAAGAATATGAGCATAGTTATCCTCATTGTTGGCGTCACAAAAAGCCGCTTATTTTCAGAGCAACACCTCAGTGGTTTATCAGTATGTCACAAGGTGGTTTACATGATTTAGCAATGGATGTTATTCCTAAAATAAAGTGGATTCCTGACTGGGGTCAAGCACGCATAGAATCAATGATTGATACTCGTCCTGACTGGTGTATCTCAAGACAAAGAACATGGGGTGTTCCCCTAAGCTTATTTGTTCATAAAGAAACCAGTGAGTTACATCCAGATACTCATGAATTAATGCAAAAGGTTGCTGCAAAAGTTGAAG
>JAAGZM010000611.1 GCA_024206355.1 Gammaproteobacteria bacterium
AAGCTAGTACTTATCGAATATTGCGAGAAGAATCATTTGAAACATGGACACAAACTAGTTGCGCCCAGAATTTGGTGATTGCTTAAATATTCAGCAATCTTTGATATTACTTTAGCTGTCAGAAGTTAAGTTGACAGAGCCTCAAATGCTTCAAGTAAACGATGGATGGGCATTATTCTATAGATTTCTCTATCGAGATCTTTTCTTTTTATATTAAGCGTATCTTGATATGCCATTAATTATTTCCTTTTTGTATTTAACTGATCAAACTCAACTGACACCAAAAGCATAGCGACGATAGGAGCAGCGCTTTTGACAGTCATGCCTGCTGATTTTCCTTTGAATATTGCCACATTGCACGGTCTAACTCTCTCATTGAAACATTATTTCTCTTTGCTACTTCTCGACAAAAAGAAACATATGGTTGCCAAAATGAATAACTGTATTGTTTTGGTTTTTCCAAATTAGCAGACCACAAAGCCCTGAAGTCTAATATTGGATATGGGTCAGCGTGAAACAAATGAAGCAATACTGATGCTGTAGGCCATGAAACACCATCAATAATTACAAGAGATTCTATTCTTGAGCGTTCATTGCTTGTTGAGAATGCAAACGATGTTACATCTTTAATATATTCATTTGTATTTTTTTCAACATGCTTCGCACTTCTTGGTGACTTCCATTTTGCCACAAGTTGCAACTGCTCTTTATTGAGAAAACCATTATGCTGAATTATTTCCGGCAATTGCATGAGGTCTGTTTCTTCTCGTGGATACTCATACTGAGATGCAATCCTTTCTATTTGTGACTCATCGAATCTTAAATTCATGCTGTGCTTCCGTTTTGAGGGCATAACTTATTATTAACAGGAAGGACACGGTTGAGGCTGTGTAGAAGGTAAATCTTCGCCTGAACTTCCATCTTAATAGTAGTATACTCTATCTAAACTTGGCACTGTCAATTTATTTTCATAAACCAATAAATCTATGATTCTACAAATTTCAGGCACAGGAAACCACTGTCCATTCATTCAATGCTCGTTCACGAAACATTCGGTAATTTTTAGCACACATCAAATGACGGC
>JAAGZM010000612.1 GCA_024206355.1 Gammaproteobacteria bacterium
ACTATCTTATTCTATTTTTGATATTAACTAAACTAATAATAGTTTAGACTGATGATACTGACAAATGAAAGAAGTACTTAATACTGTAAATCTTTGCAAAAAAGATTATATAGTCGAATTGCCAAACATTGATATCGCTGTACAAGAGTGGGGATGTTTAACTGGGAAACCAGTTATTGCCATTCATGGATGGTTAGATAACTTAAATAGCTACAATCCTCTATTTTCATATTCTGATTGGTTGGAAAAAAACAATCTTCGCGTTATAGCCATTGATTTAGCTGGTCATGGACATTCTTCGCACCGTCATTCAACCCATTCTTATTATTTACTAGAATATGTTCAAGATCTTTATGATCTCATTGAACATTTTAAATTTGATAAGGTGATGTTATTAGGTCATTCGATGGGAGCTGGGATTTCGGGAATTTTTGCAGGAACATTTCCTGATCGAGTCTCAAAATTAATGCTAATTGAAGGCTTAGGCCCAATGACTCATACCGAAGAAGAAGGGTTGGCACAGTTGGCTAAGTCCATAACTCATCGTAATCGACATAAAAATAGAGAAAAACAGTACTATGATGATTTAAATCTAATTATTAATGCTAGAGCAAAAGTCAGTGAGTTGGATGAAGAGAATGTTAAGTTGCTGGTAGAGAGAAATATGCGTAAAACAGAGCAAGGGTACCATTGGCGCTCTGATCCGCGGTTACGTTTGCCATCATTGTTATACTTAACACCCAAACAGGCGCAGGCATTCAATAGAAATTTAACAATGCCAGTCACGTTTCTCTACGGTAAGCAGGGCTTTATACACAAATATTCATTCATGAAAGACAGGATTGCCGACTGTAAGCAGATAATCCTCAAAGAACTAGACGGAGGACATCATTTGCATATGGAGCATCCAAAACAGGTCATTGAAACGCTCATTGAGTTTATATCAGGTGGTATATTAGATGTCGGAGCCAGAAAATAATTATTTTTTGACTACGACATCTTAAACCTAGAATCCTCAGTTGACCGGCTCTGACTTATGGTTATTTATTTCAAAACAGCAACTTACAGAAGGATTAGTATTCACCCATTGAGTGAGTTTGCCTACACATTTGATTGCACGTTTTTTAGACTTATTGACT
>JAAGZM010000613.1 GCA_024206355.1 Gammaproteobacteria bacterium
ACTTCACGGTTTGATATAGTTCGTTTGTCTTTGTCAATAAAGATCAGTGTAGATTCTGCTCGATCGGCTGTATAGAAACTGTAGACAGATAAAATATCCAACTCTTTTTGGTGCTTGTATAGAAAATCTTCAATTTGATAAACAACCTTTTCATTGGCTTCAACTGTATAGGAACTATCAATATTGTAGTGCAACATTAGATTAGTTCGCTCTTCTTCAGGAAACATATCGTTGTTGACCAAAGGAGCCACTACGAACACGCTTGCAAGACTAGCAATTGCAAAAAAGGCAGCCAATATTGGTCTTCTTAAAAGCCAATCAAGAACAATGACATATTTTTGGGTTAGCCACTCAATACTCTTTACTGGTTTTACTTCACTGGTATTCTTAATTTTATTCAACATCAGAGGAATAATTGTTGTAGCGATAAACAGTGATGCTGCTAGAGAAATAGTTATTGCTACAGCTACGTTACTAAGGAAGATAGTGATATCAATTTTTTCACCAATAATATTGGGTAAAAAGACTATCGCAGTCGTTATTGTTCCTGCTGTTACGGCAACACCAACTTCTTGCACTCCTCGAATTGTTGAGCCTGTTGGATCATCTGGTGTGAATTTTTTCTGCTGGTAGATACTTTCCGTTATAACAACGGCATTATCGACTAACATTCCAATTGCTAACATAAGCCCCATCATTGAAAGTAAATTTAGGGTAATACCAATAAAATACATCGCTGCCAGAGTGATGAAAAGCGAGAAGGGCACAGCCATGGCAACCACCAGTGTAATCGCCAAATTTCTTAGAAAGAAAAACAATACAAGAATTGATAAGCTAAAACCAATCAATCCTGATTTTGTGATATCAGAAATAGAGCTAGTGATACCTTCTGCTTGGTTGTCCATAACAAACAAGGTTATGCCATCAAAATCAGGGGAATCTTCAATTTCAGAGATTTTATCCTCAACTCGTCTCGCTACATCGACAAGATTTGAAGAGCTTTCTCTTTGAATAACAAGGCCAATTGCGTAGGAGCGATCCAGATGACGACCATGTTCAAGTATGGGTTGGCTAAAGATAACATTTGCAATATCGCTTAATCGTAGGTTATTAGGACCTACAATCAGATTTCTATAATCTTCAATTGATTCAAACTCACCGAGAGGTTTAACACGCAGTCGTTTATCGCCATCATTAATTCTTCCCGCAAATTTTGAAAAGTTATGTTTTTGTAAAATTGCGTTTAGTTCATTAACATCTATTTTATGGGCTGCAATTCTTTCTGATCTAAGTTGAATAGAGATTTCATCTTTCTGAATTCCATGCAGATCAACTTTTGATACCCCATCGATGAGCTCAAGAGGACGCTTGAGTTTTCTATCAAGAAGCTGATATGCATGCTGCAGATCTTTTTTACTCGAAACACGCAACTGCATCAGAGGCATATCATTGGTAGAACCTGTGAAAACCATAATTCGTCTTAAATCAGTTGGGAGTTCATCCCGTATAGCATCAAGCTTTTCTCTTGCTTCAACGCCTTTGATTTTTGCTTGATTTGACCAATCAAATTGAATTTGAATTTGTGCTTCATTGTCTGTGGTAGTCGATGATAATCGCTCAATACCACTCATCGTAGATAGTACTTCTTCAGCTGGTCTTGTAATGAGTCGTTCAATCTCTTCAGCGGTAGAGTTAGGGTATGGTATTTGAATAAAAATACCCGGGAATATAATTTCTGGAAAAAATTCCAAAGGTAATAGTTTTGTCGCTACACCACCAGTGAGCACAAAGCAGAAGAAAAACATCAGAGTTGTGACAGGACGTCTTAATGCAAATTTTGTAATTCCCATTATCTTCTCCTATTGGTTATAGTGCTTGCGATCAACGAGAGAATAAAGAACTGGAACTACAATCAATGTTAATAAGGTTGACATAATCAACCCTCCAATTACCGTGATTGCCATCGGTGCACGTATTTCAGCGCCTTCACCTAAACCGAGTGCCAGTGGCATCATACCAAAGGTTGTGGTTAGAGTTGTCATCACAATTGGTCTTAACCTCGAACGGCCAGCCTCTTGAATTGCTTTCATTCTAGCCATGCCATCGGTACGTAATTGATTAATTAAATCAATTAAGACAATTGCATTGTTGACCACAATTCCAGCCAGCATGATCAAGCCAATAAATACCACTACACTGATTGTAGAGCCTGATAAATAAAGGGCGAGTATTGCACCAACAATGGCTAGTGGAATACTAAATAGAATGACAAAAGGGTGTAGCAATGATTCAAATATTGATGCCATCACCAAGTAAACAAGAAATACCGCTAGCGCCAATGCGTACTGCATTGATTGGAAAGAACTCTGCATCTCTTCATTTTGACCGGCAACTCTTATCGCCAAACCTGTTGGTACTGGAATTCTATCAATTAGAGCTTGTGCTTCTGCTGCTGCATCACCAAGAGCACCATAATTTAGATTGGCACTGATAATCGCTACACGTTCTTGTGCAACACGATTAATCTCACTAGGGCCAATACCAAGCTGCACATCAGCAATAGCTGATAAGCTAATTGGGCGGTCACTTTTCGGATTAATGATTAGTGCTTTAATTTTTTCAACCGATGTTCTATCGTCTTCTTCAACGCGCACTAGTACATCAATTTTGCGATCTCTAAATGAGTATTTAGTTGCCACATCACCGCGTATTTGTTTAACCACGGTTTCTGCAATATCAGGCACTGAAAGTCCGAGTCTTGCTGCGCGTTCATGATCAAACTTAATTTGTACTTCAGGATACCCTGCTTCAACGGTCGATTTAATATCTGCAAAACGATCAGACTTTGCCATTTCGCGAGTAATTATCATGCTAACGTCTTTCAGCTTAGCTAAATTGTAGCCTTCGATTTCAATTTCTAACGGTGTTTTAAAACTGAAGATGGTAGGTCGACTAAACTTTAGTTGAATACCAGGTATAGAGCCTAGTTTAGCACGTAGCTCTCGCAGTGCTGCCTCTTCAGACTCTTTAGTGACTGGCTTTTTAAGTACCACACTTAACTGTCCCCAGTTTTCACCGGCCTTCTCAGGACTTGCATCCAAGCGATTACCACTGCCTGAAACGGAGTAGGTTCTCTCAATAGAATCAACGGTTTCTGCAATACGTTGGGCATCATTAATGATTGCATCAGTTTTAGCTAGTGGCGTACCAGGCTCGGCTTTAAATTCGATATTAAACTCACCTTGAGACATCTGAGGAATGAGCTCAATACCCAGTTGTGGGAGTAAGCTAAGGCTAGCTGCAAATATTCCCATCGCTGATAACAAAACGATGGCTCTTTGCTTTAAAGCATGTGCCAAAAGTAAATCATAAAAGGTAGCAATGGCATCATACAATTTATTGAAGGCCCAAACCGGTATCGCCATACCTTTATTACCTAACCAACTTAATGCACCAAAGATCAATAAGAAAAAGGAAATAAGCCATTCTGAAATTCTGTTGATCAGCCAAATAAGACCAATGGAAAAATATTTAATTCCAATGAGTATTTTTACCACAGGCCATATTAGATAATGGCCAAAGGTAATGAGTTTATTTGCCAAAGCACTGCGTTCAACAACTGGTTTAACAGGCTTTACAGGAATATCCAGAGGATCATCGCCCAATATTATTTTCTTCCTGGCACCTAATGATGAAAGCATAGGGATTAATGTTAAAGCGACAACCAGCGAAATTAACAACGCAAAAGTAACTGTTAATGCTTGATCGCTAAACAGTTGGCCTGCAATCCCTTCAATAAAGACAAGTGGTACAAATACTGCCACCGTTGTTAAAGTAGCTGCAGTAATTGCACCTGCAACCTCTTTTGTACCTTCACGAGAAGCTTGCATTATATCGAGACCTTGCTCTTTCTTTCTGGCAATGTTCTCGAGCACCACAATGGCATTATCAACCAATAATCCTACGGCTAATGCAATACCTCCTAATGACATAATATTTAATGAGATTTCCCATGCAAACATTAAGTTAAAGGTGATGATCACTGAAATAGGAATTGATAACGATATGATGGCCGTTGCTCTGAAATCTTTTAAAAATAGATACAGGATGAACATCGCCAAGATACCACCCAAAATTGCATTTGTTATAACTTCACCAATAGCCTGAGAAATAAACAACGACTGGTCATAAAGACCTGTTAATTCCATATCATCAGGGAGTTGTTCACGAAGATCTTTTAATCGTCTATTAACATTATCTGCTACTGCAACGGTATTTGCATCACCTTCTTTATAGATAGCAACTTCTACTGCTTCTCTTCCTGATATACGGGTAATTGATTCACGCTCTTTCCAGCCTTGAGTTACTTCTGCAATATCTTTTAGATAGACTGGCCTATTATTTTTAGATGAAATAATAGAATTAGCAATTTCTTCAACTGACTGAAATTGGTTAACGGTTCGAACTAAAAATTGCTGACTACCTTCTTCAAGACGTCCGCCTGATAGATTGACATTTTCAGAGCGAAGTTTCTGAGAGATATCCTGTATGGTCAAGCTTAATTGGGCCATTTTCTCGTGATCGACCATTACTTGAATTTCATCTTCAAGACCTCCGCTAATTTTTACAGCAGCAACGCCTTCAAGTGACTCGAGTGTTTTCTTAATCTCTTCTTCAGCAAAGCGTCTTAGTTGTATCAGATTACTTTCATTGAATTCATGGTCTTGCTCAGTAGAATTTGTTGCAACCATTGATAGGCTTAATCGTAATACCGGATCAAGTGATGGATTGAAACGTAATAAAACAGGGCTACTAATATCAAGAGGTAATTGAAGAATATCTAACTTTTCCCGGACATCAAGCCCAGCAAAACCCATATCAGTACCCCAATTAAACTCTAATAATACATCGGATTGTCCAGCTCTTGAGATAGAACTAATTTTTCGTACATTTTTAACTACACCTATAGTTTCTTCGATCGGTTTAGTGATTAAATTCTCTATTTCTACTGGAGCAGCACCTTCGTAATCTGTTCTGATTGTCAGAGTTGGATAGGATAAATCAGGTAATAAACTGACACCAAGCTTGCTAAGTAAAACCATACCAAAGACCAGCAATGCCAGTGTAAACATGGAAACAGTGACTGGGCGACGGGTTGAAGTATCAATCAGACTCATAATTATTAGTTCCTTCAGGTAACTATTATTGTTCTATAAATTCAATTAGTGAATCGTTTTTGAGGCTATTTTGACCAGTGGTGACAATGACATCATCAATACTAATGCCAGACAAAATTTCGATTTGTTTGTTATTAACATACCCAGTTTTTACTAACTGTTTAAAAGCCCGTCCATCCCGCACTACAAATAGTGAAGATTGAGTATCTTCAGTCAGAAGTGCTTTTTTGTCGATAAGTAAGGCATTGTCATGGGTGTTATGGATAATTTGAAGCCTGCCAAACATACCTGGCTTAAGGTTATGCTCTGGATCAGAAACTTCTACAGTTACTTTAAATGTACCACTATCCGCATCAACGACAGGGCTAATACGTTTAACAAATCCTTGGTATTGGTGATCTCTATGAGCATCAACTTGGATGATAACAACCTGCTCAGTTTGAATTTTATAGAGTTCTTTTTCAGGTACATAGACAATTGCATGCAGGGGATCAAAATCGGTAATATGGTAGACAGCTTCATTGGTGCTTATCATGTTTCCGACTTTGACATGACGAATAGAAATTACACCATCTATAGGGGCTTCAACGGTGGCAAAAGTAAGTTCAAGTTTTGATAGCTCATATTCTGCTACTTGAGAATCATATTCAAATTTTAGCTTTTCATACTGTTCAGAACTAACCAGACGCTTTTTATAAACCGCTATTGTTCTATTTAGATCGTTTTTGAGCTTATTGAGATTTGCTTCACTGCGTGACAGTTCAAGTTTCAAACGGTCAGTCTCTAGCTGTACCAAAGGTTGCCCAGCTGTGACAGTATCACCTTCTTCGACAAAATATTTTTCAACTATACCACCGACTTTAGCCACAACACTTGCTTCCTGTTCAGCTTCTAGCGTAGTTGTTGATGGATAAAATGCCGTTATACTTCCAGTAGTAACTGTGCCAGTTTCTACTGGAATCGCAATCTCTTCTTTTTTCTCTTTATCACTTTCCCCATCAATATCAGAATTATTGTCTACTGGGCCGCCATCGCATGCACTTATGAAAATGGAGAGAGCAAATATTGTTAACCAATGGATAAACTTACTTTGTACTTTTAGATAATGTTTTGAAGCCATGACTGTTAATGCCCTTTTGTTATCTTTCTTTTATATATACATGGTAAAGGATTGTTTTTATATTTCTAATTATTAACTTACCTATAAGGTAAGTATTTGTTTCAAAACAAACATTCTCTTAAATAGTTAGTCTCTCTATCGCCTGCAAATCTTTGCATGAATCTTTGTATGAATCTTTGCATGAATCTTTGCATGAAGTGTGCCAGAAGTGTATGAAGTGTATGAAGTGTGCCAGAAGCTAATAACTAGGTATTTATTGGTATATTGGCAAAAAAATAAATTGATATTTTGATTTACGCCACTTTTATTTAGTGAATTGCACTAATTGATCGTTAAAACAACTGGTATATGAGATACTTTCATGCATCTTGAATGATAACGGGTATAGCGGTAACAATAAAAGATACTTTAGATATTTATCTGTAAAGTGAGACGTAATAATGCAAAATATCTACAACTAGCACCGTTACCATTTTGGGCGCCAGCTTATACCGCTGTTGAGTCTCTTCCTAGTGACTACTGCGCTTGCTCAAATAAACGACCTCGATCGTCAAAACGGCTTTCTAGTCGGCGTCACTAAGCCTAAAAAACACACACTCAAACGCGTCCAACTGAGGATTCTAGTCAGCTATTCTAAAGTCATAGAAAAAAGGCGTGAAAGAGTTCTTGATGTTCGTAATTTTTAAGGTCATATTGCCTACGACTCAGCGAGTCAGAACTTGTTATACCTATTATTTTGAATA
>JAAGZM010000614.1 GCA_024206355.1 Gammaproteobacteria bacterium
ATGATTACTTAATGCAAAATCTGCTAAGCCTAGAATATCGAGCACATCTTGGGACTGCAAATTAAGTGCAATTTTTAACTTTCTAAAAATCATATTTTTCGACAATCTTTTTTCAGGAATAGGCTGAGGCCCTTCTTTTTTACCTCTTTTTTCATTGATAAGACCATTTAGAAAGGTAGCCAGTTGTTCATCAGTGAGTTCTACAAATGCAGCATCATCATCTTTCTTTAGCCAATTACTAATTTCTTCTCGACTGACTTCTAATTCAGCTAAGGCAAAAATACTAATAACTTTTGAATCGTTAAGGTCAAAAATATAGCGAACACGTCGTAAGACATCATTGTTAGTCATTTAAGCAGGCTTCCAGTCGTTAAAAAAATCAATAGTTGGGTTAATCTATAACTCGTAACTTACCGAGCAAATTAAGGATAATATAAATCCGTTCTTGTACTGTTTCGAAAGTTCCATTAAAGGTAAGTCGAGTTGCGCCATTCATTTTACAGTCATTTTCATTATTTTGTAATAACTCGATGAGTGATAAAGGTTCAATTGGTGCTTTTTCAGAGAACTCAATGGTTCCTCTTTCTTCATTAACTTCAATTTTTGCAATGCTATACTGGCTGGAAACGAGTTTTAATTCACTGACACTGAATAAATTTTTGCAGGCCTGTGGCAACAAACCAAAACGATCAATCAATTCAACTTGTAAGTCATCCAATTCCTGCTCTGTTCGTGCATTTGCAATTCGTTTGTAAAGAGAGAGTCGAATACCTACATCAGCCACATAATCTTCAGGTATCAATACGGTTACTTTTAAATCGATTTCTGTTTGAGTCGCTAGACTTTGGTGTAAACTAGGCTCTCTGCCTTCTTTAAGTGCTGTAACAGCTTCTTCAAGCATTTCCATATACAGGCTAAAGCCAATACTTTGAATTTGTCCACTTTGCTCATCACCAAGTAATTCACCTGCTCCTCGTATCTCCATATCTTGGGTAGCGAGAATAAAACCTGAACCTAGATCACCCAAAGAGGCAACAGCTTCTAGTCTTTTAATCGCATCTTTAGACATCTGTTTGCGAGGAGGTGTCATTAAAAAAGCATAAGCCTGGTGATGAGAACGTCCGACGCGACCACGTAACTGATGCATTTGTGCAAGCCCTAGTTTATCAGCTCGTTCCATGATAATCGTATTTGCAGATGCTACATCAATGCCCGTTTCAATAATGGTTGAACAGACTAAAACATTAAACCTTTTATGATAAAAATCTTGCATCACTTGCTCTAGTTGTTTTTCTCGCATCTGACCATGACCGACATTAATACGTGCTTCTGGAACAAGTTCTGCAAGCATTTCTGCCGTATTTTCAATGCTGGCCACATCATTATGTAGGAAGTAGACCTGCCCACCACGTAGGATTTCTCTCATTATTGCTTCGCGTATTAAAGGTTTTGAAAATTCCCGTACAAAGGTTTTAATCGCCAACCGTCTAGCAGGAGGGCTGGCGATAATGGATAAATCTCTCATCCCTGACAAGGACATATTAAGCGTCCTCGGAATAGGCGTGGCCGTTAAAGTAAGAATATCAACTTCTGAACGCAGAGCTTTTAGTTTCTCCTTTTGGCTAACACCAAAACGGTGCTCTTCATCAATAACAACAAGTCCCAAGTCAGGATATTTAATACTTTGGTTCAATAGTTTGTGCGTGCCAATTAGGATATCTATTTTTCCAGCAGCAAGTTCTTTAAGAATAGTTGTTTGTTGTTTGGCAGTTTTAAAACGTGAGATCATTTCAACACGAATGGGCCAATCAGCAAATCGATCACTAAAACTATCAAAATGCTGTTGGGCAAGTAATGTAGTGGGAACTAAAATTGCGACTTGTCGAGTATTTTGGGTAACAACAAAGGCTGCACGCATTGCCACTTCGGTCTTACCAAAGCCTACATCTCCACAGACTAACCTATCCATCGGTTGTGTTGATTGTAAGTCGCTCAAAACTGCTTTTATTGCAACTGTCTGATCATTGGTTAGTTGAAAAGGAAACGAATCTGCAAATTGTTGATAATCAGCATTATCAATCTGATAATCAAAACCTGGTTTGGCCGCTCGCTTTGCATGTAAATCAAGTAACTCAGCAGCTATATCTCTGACACGTTCCGCAGCTTTCTTACGCGCTTTCTGCCACACTTCTGAGCCAAGTTTATGTAGTGGAGCATGTTGTCCACCAGCACCCGTATAGCGAGAGACTAGATATAACATATGTACTGGTACATATAGTTTATCGCCACCAGAATATTCAAGGGTTAAATACTCTGCAACAATATCACCAATTGTTAAAGATTGGAGTCCGATATAACGACCAATACCTTGTTCAATATGTACAACCGGGTCTCCCGGTTTAAGTTCAGCGAGATTTCTTATAATCGAATCGGGATCGATGGTTTGTTGCTTTCTTTGTTGCTGACGTATTTGTTGCTGACCAAATAACTGATTTTCACTGATCAACATCAGATTCTGCGAAGGTAAATTGAAACCTTGATCAATAGGAGCAATACATATATTCAGTTGATGATTCGAATCGAGAAATTCATCCCAACTTTCAACTGTATGAGACTTAATCGTATTTCTAGACAACAACTCGACAATAGATTCACGTCGACCAGCAGTGTCAGCACATATCAATAATTTATCGTTGGATGATTCATAAAGTTGATCGAGTACTTCTTGAAATTTATAAAGCGGTTGATCTTTTTTATGATTAATTTCTAGATCAGGACAACTTATAGCTTTGATAAGGCTTGATGAAGATTTATCTTGGATCTCAATACGAGGCCATTGTTTAAAGGCAGCAAAAATATCAGCAGTCGATAAAAATAATGACTTTGGTGCTAGTATTGGCCTACTAGAATCGTAACGATGTTGCTCATAACGTTCTTCAATCTCTTCCCAAAATGCTTCAGCTTTTTGGTGTAATTTTTCACTAAGGTAAAAAGCACTGTTCTTGGGTAAATAATTAAAAAGCGTTTCCAGGTTTTGATGAAAGAAGGGCAGGTAGTATTCAATGCCTGCAGGAGTTTCACCAGCACTGACCTGATGATAGAGAGAGTTTTTATCTGTACTATCGAAATCACTACGCCAGTTTTGACGAAAGCAGTTAATACCAGTTTCATCGATAGGAAATTCTCTAGCAGGAAGCAACTGAATACCATCAATATTCTCGCCTGAACGCTGATTATCTGGGTCAAAGACTCTTATAGAATCAATTTCATCATCAAAAAAATCAATTCTGTAAGGAACAGTACTTCCCATTGGATAGAGATCTAACAAGGAACCTCGAAGTGTAAATTCTCCATGCTCCATAACTTGTTCAACATGTCTGTAACCAGCGTCGGTTAGACGCTGACGCATTTGTAATGGATCTAGGGTATCGCCTTTGTTTAATATTAGGCTATGTAACTGAAGATATTTACCTGGTGCTAATCTCTGAATCAGTGTGCTAACAGGTACAATTAATATCCCTTCGGTCGCAGTGGGTAATTTATAAAGCGTTAATAACCGGTTGGATATAATATCTTGATGTGGAGAAAATAAGTCATAGGGCAGCGTCTCCCAATCGGGGAGATTGTACACGGTGAACTTTCCTGCTGAGAAAAACCGAATTTCCTTTTCAAGTCGCTGAGCACTTGGCGTATCAGCAACAACAACGACGAGCAGTCCCTGATATTTTATAGCAAGTTCTGTAAGAGCAACAGAATCACTACTGCCAATCATACTAGCGCTATAAATAGCTTTATGACTATTAGCTGTTGTTGTAAGTTTTGATACAGAAATTAGCTGCTCAGAAGTATCAATTATATTTTCAAATAGCGGCATGACAAACTTGATAGAGAATTAAAAAAAGCGATTATACCTGAGAGATGCTAAGAGATGTAGTAATAGCTATTGAAGATTGACTTCAATAGCTATAAAAAAAACTATTTTTCGATGTATTATTACAAATTATGACTTGTTTAGTACCGTATGGATGACTAGATCATACTCAAAATAAACAGTAAATCTATTGTACTTCCAAACAGTTATCGGTGGCTCGCCTATAGGATCTGTAATATTTTCAGGTGCACCAAATTTTTCTTCAACAACTGTTGTTGACATCCCTGTTGCTGGTCGAGATTGGCTTTGATCACCTTGCTGACCAATTGGAACTTCTAATTGCTCTGCTAATAATTGGCTTGTTAGTATCAAACAAAGACAGCCTATGGCTATACGGTGCATGAAAAGTCTCCTTAAGAATCATGTTGTTTACAGAAGTGTACTTGATTTATCTCCTCATGTAAAAGATACAGTTCACATTTTAAGTGTTTGATTCAGTTGTAGTATTCATTGTTGAATATTTAGCTTCTTGGCTTTTGGTTAAGAGTCATTACTTTTAGTTGACTACCATCTGAGGAAAATACGTTGAGCGTATTAAAAGAGTGTTGTAGTAAAATTAATATCTACGCCTAGTGGCTGTAACTGGTTAGCAAGTTACTTCCTTTGCCTAAGAATATTAGACTGTAATTGTAGTACATGCTTTACCAGAGCGTCGCGATCTGTTTCGTTGATCAGTTTGTATTCGATTGCTGTATCAAACTGCGGAGGCTCGCTATTTGGGATGGGGTTACAGCGAACAACTTCTCCATAGGTTAAAATACCTGAGCAGCTAGGGTATAGAACCATTCTAGTTCGTACCGTTTTGCCAAGCTCGATAGCTTCTGAAGTTATTAAGCTAAGGCCTCCTGCACTGAGGGTTACCTTGTATGATTGAACTTCATCAGTTAATCCTAGTGAAACGACGTGACGAGCTAAAGCTTCAACTTTACTATTGATGATTTTCATATAACGGGCAATATCTGGATTTACATCCTGAATAGAGTGCAATAACGTAGAACTATCCATGTCGATGCGACATAAGTGATTAATTAGCTGGAATTCATCTGGTGTTTCTTCGATAAACTCATCTTCTGTCGGAATTTC
>JAAGZM010000615.1 GCA_024206355.1 Gammaproteobacteria bacterium
GAGTTTCATTCTCCCCATCTCCCCAAGATATTTGCCCTGAAGTATCAATTACATCATCGCCTATCGCGCCTTGCTCAGTAGATAATGTATATTGAAATGAAATACTACCAGCAGAATTTCCAACTCGGTTAACAGCAATAGTTAATTCGCCACTATTTTCAGCGACTGTTGTTTGTGAAAGAGCAAAAGTACCAGCGCCCGCATCAATAAGATCGCCTTCAATAGTCACTGTGTTATAGCTATTTTTACCTAAAGTAGCACTATTCGTTGGATCAAAAAGTCGAATAAAAAAACTTTCAGGTAGTTCTGAATTCGTTTCATCACCTGCAATAGTAATACTAATTAACTTATCGTTATTATCATCTTCTTGCCAAGTTAGTGTGCCGTTTTCTGCTTGAAAATCGACATTTTCTTTGGCACTCCCTTGGATCACTTGATAATCAACAGATACATTGTTTGATAGATCAGTACCATTTCTCTGTACGCTTAATAGTAATGTAGTATCTTGTCCTGTATCTGTCTCGGTTGTTGTAAAGCTTATTTTGCCACTGGTTGAGGTTTTCGTATTATCTTTTAATATGTATAAACCACTATTAATGTCACTAACTAAAATATTGCCTGAAGGTAAATAAGGATATACCCCCCAAGCCCCATTAAAGCTAGCACTATTGCTAGGAGTGTAAGTATCGAAAAATCCCGCTTCTACAGGTAATGCAGGATCAGTAATATCCAACACCGTTAACCCGCGTTCATAGTTCGACATATAGTAGCGGTTACCGCGTACATAGCCATTATGATCTATTGCGCGAGTTGAGCCTGTCCATTTACCGACCTGTGTAGGGTTGGTTAAATCTTCAATTGAAAAAATTCTTACTGTGGTATTAAGGCCGCCTCTGTATTCATCAAATTCGTCATGCAGTAAAATAAATTGATTATCTTCTGTGCCCCAGCCTGAGTGTACATATTGATTGGATTTACTCACATCATTGTATTCTGCTGTACCTAACTGCGCTGAGTTTTCAGGATCGGTGATGTTCCATAATTTCATTTCTTTTTCATTAAAGTCTATAAATACTGTACAGGCGCCACTATCGACACCGCATTGATTAATTGAGCGTTGATCATCAATCGATAGAGAAGCACCATCATGGGTATAGCCACTGCCGTAATTGCTATTTTCACCATTAGTGAGTGTTGAAGGTTCGGATAAAGAATAGCTTTGAAAAGCACCACTTTTAGTATTAGCGCCAACTAGTTGTAAGCTAGCAGTGTGATCGGGTAGAGTGATATTAAGCGAGTGATCAACGTTGGTAATATAAACATTATGTGCGGTACTCACCACTTCGTTTGCTTCAGCTAAACTTATAGAATTAGGAAGGTTATTGAGGTCAATAATTGTAACACCACCATTGTACCCTTCAGTAGTCACATAGGCATAAGCTTGCCAAAGGTTAATTGTTTCATCAAAATATTGGTATACTTTTACATCTCTCCAAGAAGAGTTTACACCTGAAATAGTGCCTACTTCTTCAGGCGCTGTTGGATCTGTTACATTAACAACAATAATGCCATTTTTAACACCCATAATGGCAAATTCATCACCGGTGTTTAAATCAACATGTCCCCAAATATCATTGCCTGCACTGGGGGTACTAGACATTGCATTTAGCGGTAAATGAGCAAGAAGATCAATATTATTACAGTCAAATATATCTGCTTTGCCATTTTGACAAACTTCGTTACTTTGACTTTTACTTAATTGGTAATAGCTATCGAGTTTTGCTTTAAATTGTTTATCATTAGCAAAAGACTTACCATCAGCTAATACTTTGAAACCGCTGTTGCGCAATTCATCAACCATCTCTGGCGGTATGTTCTTTAAAGTTGTTACATTAGATTTAGGGCTTTGTGATTGATAATGATCAAAGCGGTTATAACCACCATAAATTGGTACTAATGCGCTTTTTAAATAAAAGAGTTCTTCGCTAGAGTTAACTGTGAATTCGCCTTCGGCAACAAGTACTTTGTCACCTTTATTTGCCTGACTAACGGCATAAGCAATAGTTTTACATGGCCTAAGTACATTATCGCAACGGCTATTGTCTGTTCCACTAGTGGCGACAAACCTTGCTTTATCATGTTCAGAATGAGCGACCACATCTAGGCATAAAATAGCCAATGAAAATGTAGCGATAACAGTGAATAAATTTTTCATTCTTTATCCTTAATAACAATTCCAAAAAAAGAAATTTGTGAAATTCCTATTTATATTGTTATAGCATATTTGTTTATTTTTCAAACGTCCATTGATATATTGCATTACATTGTAATTTAAATGTGAAATTTTGTAGTAAATACTCAAAGTTACTTAAAAATAATTTATTATAGATCTGTAATTTTGTATTAGAAATAAGGTAATTTAAATATATGAATACTTTTTACTCCAAATGGCTCGTTATAGTATCAACCACACTATTACTCTGTGGCTGTTTTGATAAAGAGTCGACAACTCAGTTATCATTTCAACCAAGCTATCAAGGCGTAGCACTAAGTTGCGATACGTTTTTTTCAAAGGAAAATAAGAGATGGTCATATGATCAGCTACAATTTTATATTAGTGATGTTTCAGTAAAAAAACAGGATGGTAACTGGCATTCATGGTTAATGTCTAAAACACCATATCAAACTAATAATGTTGGGCTACTAGGAGAAGTTTGTGATGCAAGTAATAAAGCTGAAAATGGCTCTGGTAATGCGAATTGGCATTTAAATTTTCAGAGTGATGTAGATTTATCTCAAGTGAGTGATATTCGATTCACCTTAGGAATTCCGTTTAAATTTAATCACCTTAATCCATTAGCACAAGACAGCCCGCTAAATGATTCTTCAATGTTTTGGGTTTGGCAAGTAGGTCATAAATTTCTTCGCTTAGAAATAGCAAGTAAAAGCGAAAATTGGTTATTTCATCTTGGCTCCACAGGCTGTAAAGCGATTAGTGTCATGAGACCCCCTAAAGAATCTTGTTTAAATCCTAATAGAGTCACTATTGAACTACCAATCAATCAAAGATCGACAACTAAAAACCGTATTACCTTTGATTTAGCTAAGTTACTTAAAGGTCTACAACTTAAAAGTGAAAATAATTGCCAATCTGATCCTGATAATCCAGCTTGTCAGCAACTTTTTAATAACCTTGGCTTAGTTAACAATAGTTCAACTCAAAATAGCTTAAGTAAAGATATTTTCTCAAATGAATAAATCATCTATTGGCTATTTCAGTATCGTTGTTATATTGTTTTTCTTTATAGGTTGTAGTGAAAATAAATCAACATATAACTGGCAAATTACCAAGGGGTTTCCTTTACCTCAAGTGCCCGAAAATAATAAAATGTCTGAAGAAAAAGTCGCATTAGGCCGAGCTCTATTTTATGATAAAAGCCTCTCTTTTAATCAACAACAGTCTTGTGAAAGTTGTCATCAGCAGCAATATGCTTTTGCTGAAAATATTGCTCAGTCTATTGGTAGTACAGGACAAAACCACAGGCGAAACGCACCTGCCTTGGTGAATATTGCTTACAATAAAACATTAACATGGGCTCACGATGGCTTAATATCATTAGAGCGTCAAATTCTCTTACCTATGTTTGGTGAGTCACCGATAGAGCTTGGTATTACCGGTCATGATGATGAGGTTTTATCTCGTTTCAAAACCCAAGAGTACAAAATACTATTTAAACAAGCTTTTCCTAAACAAGAAATTAGTTTTGACTTGATAGTAAAAGCGTTATCGAGTTTTGTACGAAGTTTGATTTCACTTAATTCGCCATTCGATCAATATGCTTATACTGGTGATGATAACGCAATATCAGAATCGGCATTACGTGGTATGGATTTGTTCTTTTCAGAAAAGCTCGAATGTCATCATTGTCATGGTGGTTTTAATTTTACTCAGTCGACAGCACATGAAAAGCAGCTTATTGACCGTAGGCCTTTTCATAATACCGGCCTATATAATGTTGATTATAAAGATGGTAAGCAAGGATACCCTAAGTCTGATGTTGGTCTTAGCGAGATAAGTACACAAGCAGTTGATAATGGTCGATTTAGAGCTCCAACGTTACGTAACATAACTGTTTCAGCACCTTATATGCACGATGGGAGCATTGCTACTTTGGCAGATGTATTAGACTTTTATGCGGCGGGAGGTCGAGTTATTACTGAAGGCATTAATAAAGGTAATGGCAAAGAAAATAAATTAAAAAGTAAGTTTATCAAAGGCTTTGAAATGACAGTACAAGATAAAGAAGATTTATTAGCTTTTTTAAAGACCTTAACTGATGAATCGTTTTTGAAAGCCCCACGTCATGCTAAGCCTGAGTAGTTGAAACTGAATAACCTA
>JAAGZM010000013.1 GCA_024206355.1 Gammaproteobacteria bacterium
ACACCAAGCCCTCGATCACGCAATTGTTTGATGATTGTTTTAATATCACTTACTGATATTGGGTCAACTCCTGCAAAAGGTTCATCTAGAAGGATAAAACTTGGCGCAGCGGCAAGAGCTCTTGCTATTTCAACACGACGTCGTTCACCACCAGATAAACTCATACCACTATTTTCTCTAATATGAGTAATGTTAAATTCTTCGAGTAAATTTTCTAGCACCTGCTCCCGTGCTTTCTTATCAAGGTCATTACGAGTTTCTAGTATCGCCAAAATATTATCGTTCACCGACAATCGTCTAAATATAGAAGGTTCTTGTGGTAAATATCCGATACCTTTGGTTGCTCTATCATGCATAGCCAATTCTGTAATATCTTCATCATCAAGCCAAATCGTTCCCTGATCGGCTTCAACTAGACCAACTATCATATAAAAGGATGTAGTCTTTCCAGCACCATTCGGTCCTAGCAAACCAACAATTTGTCCAGGACTCACCTCTAAGCTGACATTAGATGTAACCCATTTTTCGCCATAGCGTTTGGCAAGACTTTCTACTTTAAGTGTCATTGAGTTTTGTCCAAGTTATTTTGTTTATCATTGAGTGGTTCTTTATCTTTAGCAGCGTCGTATCGATAACTCGGTCTCTGCTCTCCCTCTCCAGTGGCAGAAACTCCACCAGTCAAGATATTGTATTCAATTTTATCAGCTGAGAATGACGTTAGCTCATTGACTACTGTAGCCTGATAAAGTGTTGCTATCTGATTTTGTACATCCCAAATTATTCTTTCTGCTTTGATCATTACCTTTTTGTCAGCCAGTTGATGAATAAAAGCAGCTGGACTTCCTTTAGCATCAAACTCAAAAGGTTTCCCTTGCTTTAATAAAAGCTGCATTGCACTTGCCGATATTTCAAAGGAGCTCGCATCAGTTTTTTGTAATAGCGATATATTATCTTGAAACTCTAACAATTCTTGAGAAGGCGTATAAATCAACTGCGACGTCTTTGCCATTAAACTAACTGATCCTAAATTTTGTTCAAACTTAACCGGAGTACCACTAATAATAAACCTTTCAAGATTATTATCTGAAGCGGGCTGTACTTCAGCAAAGTCACCATTAATAACAATAGCTAAATGTTTTAATAGAACATTACCTTCTAGACGTCTTATTGATGTTTGAAGATTAAGCTCTCCATGATCAGCACTAATATCTAAACCAGAGTCTGTCTCTTCTGCAAATATAAAGGATGTTGATGTAAACACAATAGTCATTAGCACGGTAGTTGCGAGAGTAGTTACGAAAGACAACTTCCTTTTAAAATTAAAAATCATAATGAATTTTAACCTTTTCTTTCAGTTGTAACTGCTCAGTTTTTAGGGCCATATGTAAACCTATAGCAGCAAAACTGCTACTATTTGATACTGCTGAAATTGGACTGTCTGTCCAAAACGATTGTTCCAACACATCAAAATAAAGTTCCTCTGTTTGCAAGAGCATTTTTTGTTGTTCATCACTATCTGACACCTTAATGGTGACATCGTTTAATAAACTGAGGTTTCGTGTATTATCCTGTATTGTTCCCGACGTAGAATTCATTATCCAGATATCTCCATCAACACTATACAGGGTTATTTCCGGAGACTCGATATTAGCTTGTTGGTATTCAACATAATGAGAAAGTAGATTACTTTTTATTGATGACTGTAATCCACCCTGTTCATTAAATACTCGAAGTTGCAAATTTTCTGCATAGTAATCAGGTTTTAATTCTGCACTCACTGTTTCAGTAACTTTAACATCAGGCTTTTTTTTATCTTGAAAACTATCATTAAGCAGCAACACTAACAAACAAGCCACTATAAATATGAATCCACGAATTGTAGTTATCAAAGGTTTCGCTCTCATCGTTACTGTTGCCAGTACTCTTGATGAATATTATCAAGCAAGCCTTTGGCATCAAGAATTAAGTCAGCAACATCTCTTGCAGCACCATAACCGCCATCGTTAAAAGTGATCCAGTCAGCCTTGTCAATAACGCTAGTATGGGCATCTGCAACAGCGATACCTAAAACTGAACGTCTCATTAGAGGAAGATCAGGCAAGTCATCACCTACATAAGCAACCTGTTCAGGTGTCAAATCAAGCTCCTTCAATAATGCCTCATAGGCTGCAATTTTATCTTTTTGACCTTGATAAATATGAGTAATTCCAAGTTCGGCCATACGTCTATCAACAATTTCCGATTGTCTTCCGGTAATAATAGCTATCTCTACATTAGCCTTCTGAAGTAACTTAATACCTAATCCATCTTTAATATTAAAAGCTTTCATCTCAATATTAGTATTGTCTAAATATACTTCACCCTTTGTGAGAACACCATCCACATCACAAATTAATAACTGAACATTTTTAGCTAATTCTCTAACATTATTGTCTTCTATTAAACTCTTGTCTTTCATTAAACGACCCCAGCTTTTAATAAATCATACATGTTAATTGCACCAATAGGTTTTTCAGATGAGTCGGTAATGATCAATCCGTTAATCTTATTATCTTCCATGATTTTAAGTGCTTCAAAAGCAAGCATACCTATTTCAACGGTGATACAGTTTTTTGTCATCACTTCTGAGATTGGTGTATGAAGAATATCGACTTGAGATTCAATTGTTCGACGTAAATCGCCATCTGTGAAAAGTCCAACAAGCCTCCCATCAGCAGATAGAACGGCGGTCATTCCTAATCGACTTCTTGTCATTTCTAATAATGCATCTGTAATAAAGGTGTTTTCAGATACAGAAGGAAACTCTTGGTCTTGATGCATAATATCGTCGACATGTAATAATAGTCTTCTACCTAAACTTCCACCAGGATGAGATAAGGCAAAATCATCCTTACCAAAACCTCTTGCTGTCAATAATGCTATGGCTAATGCATCACCCATTGCCAATGTGGCTGTCGTACTAGCTGTAGGTGCTAAATCTAGAGGACAGGCTTCTTTTTTAATCGCTACTTCAATATGCACAGAACTACTATCAGACAAGGTAGAACTTTTATTTCCTGTCATAGAGATGAGAGGGACTCCGAGGCGTTTAATAACAGGTAATAAACCTAATATTTCGCCGGTCTCGCCAGAATAGGATAGAGCCAAGACAACATCTGATGGTGTAATCATCCCAAGATCACCGTGACTCGCTTCTCCCGGGTGAACAAAAAATGCTGGGGTACCGGTACTCGCCATTGTGGCGGCTATTTTACCGCCAATATGACCAGACTTTCCCATACCAATCACCACAACTCGACCTTTGCATGCAAATAGAAGTTCACAAGCCTTATTAAAAGTTTCATTAAGGTTGATTATTTGGTCATTTACAGCCTCAGCTTCAATACGTAATACGGCTTCACCAAGCGCAGTAAAATCAGTTTTATCTGGCATATTTTATTCCAAAACGATGTTGATAAAATGGATTACTTATGATTATAGTGGTAAGGAGGCAGCTGTTACAATATTAACCTGTCTGAAGAGCTATTTTATTTATTGGATGAATTATTGTGTAACAAGAAAACCTACATAAATAGCAAAAAGAACACCACCTTCTAAGCGGCTTATTCTTCCTGGCCCTTTAAATCCATAGGCCATAATAAACATCACAAATGTCAGGAACATCATCAATAGATAATCAGAATACAATACTGAAGCATGAATAGGTGTAGGTCTAATTATGCCTGCAAGGCCAAGTACTATAAGGAGGTTAAAAATATTAGAGCCAATGACATTACCGATTGCCAACTCGTGCTCACCTTTAAGAACACCTGCAACAGATGCCGCCAATTCAGGCAGAGACGTTCCTAATGCAACAATCGTAAGACCTATCGTAAAATCGCTGACTCCAAAAGAAAGTGCAATACCAGTCGCTCCATTAACCAGAATTTGCGAGCTTATTGGTAAAATAACTAAACCGACAATTAACCAAAAATACGCTTTTTTATTAGGCATTACTTCAGGAAGTTCTTCGACCATCTCTTCTAGCATTAAGTCATTAGTATTTTTTGAACGCAGACCAAGCCGTATCAACCAGAATAAATAAACAAACATTCCGCTTACAAGAATAACGCCATCGATAAAATTTAAGTACAAGTCAGAAATACCAACACCTGCAACAAAACTCACTGCAAAAAGTAAAGGAAATTCACGTCTCAAAATGTATGAATCAACCTCTAAAGGTGCAACAAGAGCCGTTATTCCAAGTACTAAGGCAATGTTGGCTATATTTGAACCAATAGCATTACCAATTGCTAGACCTGGACTGTTGCCTAAACTTGCGGTTACTGATACAAAAATTTCTGGTGCTGAAGATCCCAATGCTACAATGGTTAGCCCCACAATTAAAGGAGAAACACCAAAGTTTCTTGCAATTGCAGAGGCAGCATCAGTAAACCGATCAGCACTCCAAACAAGTAATGCAATTCCAATAAAAATTAATGCAAAGTTCAATAACATATATTTTCCAATAACGACTCTAAAATCAGGTTACTCCAACAAGGTCATAAGTAGTTAGTTTTAAATTGTAATAATTCCTAATCGCAAGATCTTATTTACCCATCAACTTTTTTAGAAGGCGGCAAATAATAACGTATGTTGGAACGACTGTCGTTAATTTTTCTCCAAAGTTTTATCAACATCTCGTTACGTTTAATTAGCACAATAAAAGTATTTCATCAGGCTGAGATAGGTTAGAATAAATCAAAGATATAAATGCAATAACTTTTAAGTAACACAATGGACGATTTAATCTTAAAAATCAAAGAGTTAACTTACAGTCGCGGAAATAGGAAAATTTTTGACGGCTTAGAACTTGAGATCCCCAAAGGCAAAATTACAGCGATAATGGGACCAAGTGGTACAGGTAAGACAACTTTATTAAAATTAATAGGTGGCCAACTATCACCTGAAAAAGGCAGTGTTGCGTTTGATGGTCAAAATATTCATCAATTAAATACCGAACAACTTTATAAAGCTCGTCGCAAAATGGGTATGCTTTTTCAAAGTGGTGCACTGTTTACAGACATTAATGTTTTTGAGAATGTAGCCTTCCCTCTTCGTGAACATACCTCTCTTCCTGAAGATATTATTAGAGCAATCGTATTAATGAAACTCGAGGCTGTTGGCCTACGTGGTGCACGCGATTTAATGCCTGCAGAATTATCTGGTGGCATGGCTAGACGTGCGGCACTTGCAAGAGCAATCGCTTTGGATCCATTGATGATAATGTATGATGAGCCTTTTGCTGGACAAGATCCGATATCAATGGGTGTTCTCGTTAAATTGATCGATCTGCTAAATAATGCACTAGGCTTAACATCAATTGTCGTGTCTCATGATGTAACTGAAGTTATTTCAATTGCAGATTACGTTTATCTACTATCGAACGGCAAAGTAATAGGCCAAGGTACTCCAGAACAGCTCAAAAATGAACCATCGCCCAGAGTCAGTCAATTTATGCAAGGTCTTGCAGATGGCCCAGTACCATTTCATTTTCCCGCAGAAGATTATAAGAAAGATTTATTGGGTACTCCTGCCAAAGGCATAGAGCTATGATTATTGACGGAATACGTCGTGTTGGCGCTACAGGTATCGAAAATTTTGCCACTACCGGTAGAGCAGGTTTATTACTTGTTGCTGTGCTGTTTAGGTTTCCACGACTCGTTGATCTAAAGCTAACCTATCAACAACTACATCATATCGGTGTTCAATCTTTACTGATTATTATTGTGTCTGGCTTCTTTATTGGTATGGTTTTAGGGTTACAAGGTTATACAACGCTGATTAAATTTGGTGCGGCAGAAAGTTTAGGCCCACTTGTTGCGTTAAGTTTAGTGAGAGAGCTTGGACCTGTAGTTGCTGCACTCTTATTTGCCGGTAGAGCAGGCTCAGCACTCACTGCTGAGATTGGTTTAATGAAAGCAACAGAACAGCTGTCTAGTATGGAAATGATAGCAGTCAACCCTCTACATCGCGTTATCGCACCAAGATTCTTAGCAGGAATAATTGCCATGCCACTGCTTGCTGCAATATTCAGCGCTGTAGCGATTCTTGGCGGCCATATTGTTGGTGTTGAATGGCTAGGCGTTGATGCTGGCGGTTATTGGTCAACCATGCAAGCAACTGTAGACTGGCATGAAGATATTCTTAACGGTGTGATTAAAAGTGTTGTATTTGGCTTTTTTATTACCTGGATTGCTGTATTTCGTGGATATGATACTATTCCTACATCAGAAGGAATTAGTCGTTCTACAACACAAACTGTTGTACATTCATCGCTTGCTGTCTTAGCACTAGATTTTGTTCTTACAGCACTTATGTTTGGAGAAATTGGTTAAATGAATACACGCAAAACAGAAATTTCTGTCGGTCTTTTTCTTATTTTAGGCATTCTAGCTCTAGTTATGCTTGCCATTAAAGTAAGTAATATCAGTGAAGCAGGAAATTCTGACACCTATCAGCTAACAGCCCAATTTGACAATATTGGTGCCCTAAAAGTTCGTTCTCCTGTGAGAATGGGCGGAGTACTCATTGGTCGTGTCAGTGAAATCAATCTAGACTCTGAATATCTTACTCCTGTGATAACGGTATCTATCTACAATACTTACGATAATTTACCAACTGAAACATCTGCATCAATCCTGACTGCAGGATTGCTTGGAGAACAATATATATCTCTCTCTCCAGGTGGTGATGAAGATATTTTAGTTAATGGCGATGTAATAGAAGATACACAATCAGCGTTAGTTATCGAAGAATTAATCGGCCAATTTTTATTCAGTGGCAGTTCAGATGACATATAAAATACTATCAGTTACAACTAATACAATAATTTCGGAGATAAGAACAAATGAAATTTAGGTTAAGCCTTTTTACTTTATTCATACTCGCCTTTTTTAGCATAGCGATTGATGGACAAGTAAAAGCAGAAGAAAATCCACTAATGATCATCAAAACAGCAACGACTAAAATGATCGAAGAACTGAATCTCAGCAAAAAAGAAATTCTTAATGATTCAAGGATTGTAATGGGTATTGTTGAAAAACAATTAATACCCCATTTTGCATCAAATACAATTTCACGCAAAGTGCTCGGCAAACATGCAAGAAAAGTTACCCCAGAACAGAAGAAGCAATTTGCGGATGCATTCCGCTTTTACATGATTCGTTTTTATTCAAAGGCATTCGCAAGCTATACCAATCAAACATTTGAGTATCTGGCCGCTCCAGAAACAGCGGGTAAAAAAAGAGTAACCGTTAAAACAAAACTGGTGCAATCTGGGGGACAACCAATTCCTATTGATTACAAAATGCAGCGAAGTGGAGATAGTTGGAAAATTATCGATCTGAAAATTGAGGGTATCAGCATGGTTATCAGTAACCGCTCTCAATTTGGAAACCAAATTTCACACGATGGCATTGACACCGTAATTGCTAAACTCGAATATAAAAACCAACAAGCTCAAAGCAATGACTGAGATTGTAATAATTAAAAGTGCTGAAGGGCAATTTCAACTGTCCGGTATTCTCGATCAAAAAACAGTCTCTAAAGTATGGCCACAGAGGGCACAACTAAAATCTGATAAGAAATTAGTTATTGATCTTGCTGGCGTTACACATAGTGATAGCGCAGGACTTGCTTTTTTAACATGCATACAAAGTGATGCTATTAAATCTCAACAATCTTTATCATTTATCAATATTCCACACCAGCTCCAACAATTAATTGAGCTAAGTCGATTGGAAGATGTACTAAACACTGAACTATGCCTATAATCAGTTCATATAATAATTTACTCGATAAGGAACAGATATGACACCTGAAGAAATTAAGTCTATTTTACTTGAGAGTCTCGAAAATGCAGAAGTGATGGTGGAAGGAGATGGTAGCCACTTTCAAGTTACAGCAATTTCAAACCAATTTGATGGACTTCGACCAGTACAACGACAACAAGTAATCTATGGACTTCTTGGTGAACATATAACAAGTGGAACCTTACACGCTATTGGCATAAAAACTTTTACTGAAACAGAATGGCAATCAGCAAAAAAACTGCAAGTTAGTTAATTTCAAGCGAGCAAAAATAAGTATTAATAACAAGCGCATATAATTTTAAGGTAGTCATATTTAATGGATAAACTATTAATTTCTGGAAAATCAGCGCTGGATGGTGAAATATATATTTCTGGAGCTAAAAATGCTGCCTTGCCAATTTTAATGTCAACATTACTTGTTGACGGTGTTGCTACCATTGGAAATATTCCTCATCTTAATGACATTACTACGACAATGGAACTTATTAGTCGAATGGGTGTTCAATTAACGATTGATGAGAAGCTTAATATCGATGTCGATACCAGTACCATAAACAACTATGATGCACCATATGAACTAGTAAAAACAATGCGTGCCTCTATCTTGGTATTAGGACCGCTGATCGCACGATACCGAACAGCAAAAGTATCACTACCCGGTGGTTGTGCTATCGGAAGTCGCCCCGTTAATTTACATATTTCCGGCCTCGAAGCTATGGGGGCTACGATTAATGTAGAGAATGGTTATATTGAAGGTTCCGTAAAAGATAGGCTTCATGGTGCGCATATTTTAATGGATATGATCAGTGTAACAGGTACTGAAAATTTACTGATGGCAGCTACACTTGCTCAAGGCACTACCATTATTGAAAATGCTGCTCGTGAACCTGAAGTAGTTGATCTTGCTAACTGTTTAAATTCAATGGGAGCTAAAGTGAGCGGTGCTGGTACTGCTGTTATCACAATAGAAGGCGTTGAAAAGCTCAGTGGTGGTAGCTATAAAGTAATGCCTGACCGTATTGAAACAGGAACCTATTTGGTAGGCGCTGCAATGACTCGCGGACGCATTAAAGTTAAAAAGACTCGTAGTGATATTCTAGAAGGTGTTCTACTAAAGCTTGAAGAAGCTGGAGCACATATTACCACTGGTGATAACTGGATTGAGCTAGATATGAAAGGCAAGCGACCAAAAGCAGTTGATATAACGACTTCCCCTTATCCTGGTTTTCCAACAGATATGCAAGCACAATTCACCGCTTTGAACGCTGTCGCTGAAGGGACAGGGACTATCACAGAAACTATTTTTGAGAATCGCTTTATGCATGTATCTGAACTTCAACGAATGGGTGCAGATATCAAATTACAGGGCAATACTGTGGTTGTAACTGGCGTCGAAGAGCTTTCAGGTGCAACAGTTATGGCAACGGATCTGAGAGCTTCAGCAAGTCTTGTACTGGCTGGATTAGTCGCTAAAGGTGAAACATTTGTTGATAGAATTTATCATATCGATCGAGGCTATGAGACGATTGAAGAAAAGCTACAGTTACTCGGTGCGAAAATCAAACGTGTTAAGTAGTTTATAATTTAACAATTCTGACCTTCGCTTTTACAATAGCGGTTAATGTAATTATTTCTTTGTCTCTGTTCACTTCAAGAGTGATTTCCGAATCAGGTGCTGTTTCTGTAATAAGGTTCAACAAATCAATATAAGTTAACACTTTTTGCCCGTTGACTCTAAGGATTACATCCTTTGGTTTTAGTCCTGCTTTTTCTGCCGGACTTCCCTTAGTTATATCCGTGACCAAATAGGAAGTTTCACCAAAAAGATCTCTACCTACTTTATCCATAGGACCACCACTAAATCCCAACCAACCTCTAGTTACATGCCCTGTTGATAGAATCTCATCAAATACATTCATTGCAAGTGATGTAGGAATAGCAAAACTTATTCCTGTTTTTGTTCCTCGCGTAAAATATGCTGAGCTTATGCCTAAAAGTTCACCTTTTGTATTAACAAGAGCTCCACCTGAATTTCCTGGATTAACTGCCGCATCTGTTTGAATAAAATCTACATACTCAGACAATTTAAGTAACCGTCGCTCTGTTGCACTAACGATGCCCATGGTAACGGCTTGACCTACACCATATGGATTACCAATAATAATAGCAATATCACCCATCTGTGCAGTAATCTTATGCGCTGTTGAAATAACAGGGAGGTTTGCCATTATGATCTTAAGCACGGCTAAATCGGTATCAGCATCGACACCAATAATTTCCGCAATTGCTGTACGACCATCAATTAACTCAACGACAATATCCTGTGCATCAGCTATAACATGATAATTTGTCATGATATAACCTTGTGCCGAAACAATAACACCTGATCCCACACCTAGCCGAGCAGATGTGCGTTTATTATAGATATCAGGATCAGGAATAAAGGTTCTTATATTAACTACCGAAGGCGCAGCTTTTTGAATAGCGGAAGCAAAAGACAAAGGCTCGATAACAATTTCTTTCTCTGGCTGTTCCTGTTTATCAACGACAGGTTTCATCAGATGAGGAAAGAAAGTAAACAAAAATAATGCGGCAATCATTCCCATAAATACCGACTTAACAATAAATCCCAATAGTTTAAATATTTTCATTCTTCAGCTTTCTTTCAATTAGTAAGTGACATCTTATCCGTAAGCAAAGACTAACACATTCCAGCTTATATAGAGATAGCGAAATGCTTGAAAATACAATTTTTACCCTTATATATAGTAGTTATGGACGATAAAAATCTAGTCTTATATGTCTATTATCATTTTAAGGCGATCCCAACACGGAGAATATTCTATGAATATAAATTTTAAAGCTATCATACCAATATTAATTTTAATTTTTTTAGTCTGGTTAGGAATGAACTCATATACAACAGTTCCTCCTGGACACAATAAAGTCGCAACACTTTTTGGTGATGT
>JAAGZM010000616.1 GCA_024206355.1 Gammaproteobacteria bacterium
GATCGTGTTCTTAGAGAACTGGCATTAGGTGCTGGTGCTAGAGAAGTTATAGTTTATAGTGGTTCCACAATTAATACCAAGGCTGAAAACTATGATGCAGTTAAA
Source organism: Gammaproteobacteria bacterium (assembly GCA_024206355.1). Lineage (GTDB taxonomy): Bacteria > Pseudomonadota > Gammaproteobacteria > Enterobacterales. Next base: position 106 of record JAAGZM010000616.1, read on the forward strand.
ACCAGATCAAGAGCAACTTAACAAGGCGCTGTTGACGGAATCGCTCGCTACGCTCGCTCTCCGCAAAGCGCGGGCGTTATGCGCTAAAAGAAGAATGAGACCTAAACACAGAATCATGTATATCGAGTATAAGGGCGACGGAATTGTTGGTCCTGCCAGAACCGGGCGCGTGACATTCTCAAAGTCCGGAAAATCAGTCCATTACCGAGGTAAGACATTCGAGACACTAAACGGCACCGGATTCAAAGCAAATTACTTTGATGTCGAAACGCGAGAGCACTACTGGATATCCGGATGCAGGAAAGATGGCCGGGATGCTTTATACAGCACTGAGGTAGAAATAGATGACGATGTGCTTGAAAAATATTGGGAAGAAATACGGGGTAAGCCGGAAAACAAACACATTTCTAAACTTATCGCAAATAGTAAGTATTGAGGCAACGCATAACAAATCGTTCAAGTACGCGCCTTCGGCGCCGGACGCGCTAACGCGCGCCGCTTAACTCTACGTTAGGCTCCTGACTGTGGAGAAATAAATTTGAAACGACATGGCATTTCAATAGGAGGGTTTACAGATCAGATTTTGAAGAATTATCACATTGTTCGATTTATCAACAAGAACGATATTCCCTTATGTGAAAAAGGTACTTTTCTTGTTGGGTCTATCAAAAGAAATAAAAATTTTGCTGATGAGAGAAATGACAAAGGCGAGATATCTGTAACGATTTCTTGGGAAAACAAGATGGCTGAAAAATGGCATTTTACAGACGAAGAATGTTGTACATATCTTGGAGGTTCTGTTGAGGATATGGCACAAAGATTCGGCCTAAGGAATCACAAAGAATTTTCTAGCATAACTGGAACCGGTGGACTTATGCTAAAAAATAACCCTCTTATGTATGGAAATTTGCTTTCTCTTTCTTTGTCTTTAATCCCTCGCGATATTGCTAAAAAAGACAAGTTAGAAATTGCTCAAAAAATAAAAAATAGCATTGGTATGCCAGACAATGCCGTGTTACTAGAGCTCAAAAAACCCGATGCACTTATCAAATCGGTCACTAGAAAAATTATGGCCAGCGGACACCTCGAAGTATCTGTAACTCCAATATGTGGGAGAGTAAACTACGATGATAGGATTGTA
>JAAGZM010000617.1 GCA_024206355.1 Gammaproteobacteria bacterium
ACACATTTGATTGCACGTTTTTTAGACTTATTGACTTGACGGCAAAAGCCTTACATAGAATGACTATGAACGGCTTTTTAGTCGGCGCCACTAAGCCTAAAAAACATACACTCAAACGCGTCCAACTGAGGATTCTAGGTTGAAGGCATAATGGAGTGTTGCCTTTATTCCTCTTAGGTGCCAGAAGGAGAACTAAGAGACTCAAGGTTCACTTCAAATGTTTTTCCTCAAAGCGGAATTAATTTTTTGAATTGACTATTGCGTGCCATTTATCGCCAGTCGAGAGATATTACTCAATGGCAACTTCCGCATGTGACTTCAAACGGTCGATGCAACACATACATTAAATCTTTCAGCCGGTGCCACTTATTTCTAAAAAATATTTCTAGATAAAAACCAACACAATAGGTACTATAGTACCGACAAATGATTGTAAGTGCTCATTACAAGACCTATAGTTCCTATTGTTGACTTTTGCTTTAATAGGTATTATAGTTATATTTAAGTGGCAATATTGCCTTAATTAGAACTTAAATTCCTATAACGACATGAATATAGAACATCAAAGTAATCAGAAAATTTTAGAGATTGTTGGCACTCGTTTTCTGGCTGCCAGACTTAATAAGAATATGACACAGTCAGACTTAGCAAGTCAGTCAGGTGTAACTGAAAAAACAATTGGAAACCTTGAAAAAGGAATAAAAAGTATTGGGCTGCTTAATATAATTGCTATTTTGAGAGCCTTAGAAATGCTTGATCAAATCGATAGCTTTATCCCAGAGCCACCACCAAGAGCGGCATCCTTGATTAAAATAGAAAAAATTAGAGGAAAGAGCAGAAAGCGAGCTTCAGGAAAAAGAAAGAGATCTACTGAAGAAGGTCGTGAGTCTTGGTCATGGGCAGATGAGTAAATAATGGATAAAGCAACTGAAATTGCAAATATTGTTCTATGGGGTAAAAATATTGGTGACATTATTTGGAAAGATGGCAGAGGTTATTTTGAATATACAGATGGATTCCAAACTTCAGGTATTGAATTATCACCAATTAAAATGCCTTTAAGTAGTGAATCATATTCATTTGGTGGACTTAATAAAGAAACATTCAAAGGGCTTCCCGGACTTCTGGCTGATTCACTTCCAGATAAATTTGGTAATAAACTGATAGATCAATGGCTTGAGAAGCAGGAGCGATCAATTTTAGATTTTAGTCCAGTAGAGCGACTGTGCTACATAGGGTCTCGTGGAATGGGTGCTCTTGAGTTTCGTCCAGCACTTGGCAAGAAAGAAGAAACCTCGTTACCAATACAAATTGCTGAATTGGTCGATCTTGCAAATAAGGCATTGAATGCTAAGTCTTCTTTATCAACTGATTTGAATGGAAACGATGAAGATAAGCGCGAAGCAATGGAAAAAATATTATCAGTTGGAACTTCTGCTGGTGGAGCTAGAGCAAAAGCAGTAATAGCATGGAATAAAAAAACAAATGAGGTTAGATCTGGACAGATAAAAACTGATGATGATTTTGGCTACTGGCTATTGAAATTTGACGGTGTAGAGGAAAATCGTGATCATGAAACATTGGCCGACCCAAAAGGATATAGCCTAGTTGAGTATGCATATTATCTAATGGCAATCGAGTGTGGAATTGATATGTCAGAATGTCATATTTTTAAAGAGAATGGCAGATCTCATTTTATGACACTCCGATTTGATCGCAAAAGCGGAGGTGAAAAAATTCATATGCAGTCACTTTGTGGAATTGCTCATTATGATTTTAATGATGCAGGCGCTTATTCATATGAGCAGGCGATAGGAGTTATGCGAGATTTAAAGCTTAGCCGCATCGAATTTGAACAATTTTACCGTAGAATGGTTTTCAATGTCGTGGCTAGAAACCAAGATGATCACACGAAAAATATCAGCTTTCTTATGGATAAGTTTGGAAGTTGGTCACTTTCACCTGCATATGACATTACTTACTGCAATGGTTCTGGTTGGACTAATCAGCATCAAATGACAATTAACGCAAAGCGTGATGGCTTTGTTACCAGGGATTTGCTTTCAGTCGCAAAGCACGCTGATATTGGAATTCGAAGAGCAGAACAAATACTTAAAGAGGTAGTAATGTCTGTTAAAAGATGGCATGAATTTGCAAATAAATCAGGTGTTCCACATGCATCTCCAGATAAAGTCAATAAAACCTCTTGGGTTGATTATATTGCAAAAGATCATCGTGTTAATTGGGATTACACCACAATCGAATAGCTTCATAACTGACATCAATTCCTCGCTCAGCTAACAAATCTTCT